>JABJCF010000064.1 GCA_018665625.1 Nitrospina sp.
CAAAGAAAAATAAAAGGAAGAAATATTTCTACATCTAGATGATGCATATCTATAGAAATTATAAAATAACCACTCAACATAAACAAAAGAGAGGAAAAGAGCGAACTCAGATGCGAGAGATTGATGGCGCGCAGAAATAAGTAAGCAAAAATTCCCGCTAGCAAAAGTCTCGTTAGTAAAAAAATATCCCACATGTATGGAGAGGGATCCAGATGCAGAAGCGACCTCAAAGGATTAAAGGCATTGGAATCCATATTCCCAGCTAGAGGCATTCCTATCCCCATATAAGGATTCCACAGAGGAGAGATTCCTTCTTTTAACTGTTGGCTTATCAGAGCTGTTTGTGGCCTAGGACTCCAGGTAGAACCACCTGGATCAACCAAGGCGCGATGGGTAAAATCACTCGAATATCCATAAGGACCGTGTCCTTGCACTCCCGGAACTTGAAGGGATGTTAGAGTCTTATTAAGAAAGATGACACTAAAGAAGCATAAGCAGAGAATCAGCGCTAGAAACATCCCTGCCTGAACAGCATCTTCTTTATAGAATTTTTTAAAGGTCAAATAAAATCCATTCATGGTATATCAATATTCCTAACATTTTGAGCCCCTATCGCTGCAAATATATGCTTACTTGTAAATAGATTTGTGAGATAGGAGAAATTAGCGCGCACCAATAGTCCCAAAGGAAGATTCTCCATTTCACTCAAGGAAAACCAGGAAAAATTCTGTCCTTCGGTCAATATCAGATCATCGTTTGACGCCATAAATCTAACTGCGAAACATACATGGAGAGTATTGTTAAACGGTTGAATCCATCGAAACAGCTCACCTTCCAACTGACCTACTTTACAGCTAAGTTCCTCTTGAAGCTCACGCTCAAGAGCGCCTGTCAATGATTCATCTCCTTCGACACCCCCGCCGAAGAAGCTCCAACAGTTAGGCTCAATTATACCGGCCACGTTGTCACGATGTTGCAATAGGAATAACTTATTTTGATTGTAAATTATGGCTTTGACAACGATAGGGTTAGGCATTTAGCTTTCCAATAGAAAAATCCACTCTGCCATTTGTTGCGTAATACTCGTTGTAAAATAATTGAAAACCTAGACTACAAGAAATTAACGTGCAATGGTTTTTTTCCAATCCCTGGACGTATGCGTTCTACACTTTTGGCATGATTGTCGAGCGCGACACTTACATAGTGCTGAATCGGCAAGGTTCCCATCATGGTCTGCGCATCAAAGCTTGGTGAGCTCAGATAATCCATGGCCCTCCAATAGCGTTCAGATTTCCAGAGATCGATAAATCGATCTTCAGTAAAGTTACCAATATGTAGTTTAGAGTAGCGCGCATTGAAGAACATGCCTGAAGGTGCTACCAAGCCACTGCCACTGATTTGTAACAAAAACTGGGGGCCATAGAAACGACTGTAGGAAGGTTTGTCTCCATCCTTAATCTTGTCCCATTTAACAATTATTTTTGTTTGCTCGTTACTCATACCCTCCGCTTGAGTGAGTAAGCCATACAAACTTTCATACTGGCTATAATCGATACCCAGAGTATGTTGTTCATCGTCTGAGCAATGCTTGATTACGGCATAGTCAACACCTAAATCAAGTCCAAGCTGGGCGAATGGTATGATCTCGTCTTTCAGATGTGGCATCAAAACCATCTGGATGCCGAGTGTTACTGATAGACCTTTCCGTTTCTTGAGATCAACTGCATATTGAATGTGTTTGATGGCACGGTCAAAAACTTCGGTATGCTCAGGGCCTTTGTACATAATGCTCGCGTAGCTTTCGGGGGTGCCAGCTGCGACAGTGAACCGTATCCATGTCATATGTGGCAAAACCTGTTCGATCTTCTCCGGCTCCCACTCCCATGCGTTCGTTGCATTGCCAACGTCAATTCCCAGCTCTGCTGCGTGCTGGATGAATGGCACGTAGGCTTTTGATAGCGTACTTTCCCCATCTGAAACTAGAGATACACTGCGTATGCCAATGGCGGAAAAATCATCGAGGAGGTGGAGTGCGGAAGCAGTTTTGATACTGCTACGTGACTGCGACTCCTGCATCATGGCATAGCAAAATGAACACATCGCTCCACATGCTCGGGTCAGCGACATATCAACACTAACAGGTGCTATATGTTCACCGGCTTCCCAAGCATCCACCCGGTCAGTGTGATAGGAAAGTTTATGGGAATCAAGAATCAGTGCGCCTTCTTGCGTTTGAATTGCTTCACTCACAATTTCACCTCAATTTCAATTCCACGAAGATTTCTTAGCGAATTACGGTCGCCAACAGGCTCCAACCAAACGACTAGTCCCTGATCAATCGATACCTTTAAGAATGATTCCAGATCAAGGAGTAGGGCACCACGCTTATCGGCAGAAACAGATTCAACCAAACTAATTATCACTTGACCATCTAGCTTTGCTTCAACCGCTATCAGAGTATTTCTTTGGAATGCAGGGTTGGTGGAGATAGTATTATTGACGAGAATGAGCCTAGCCTCATTGGATAATTGACACCAAGCCGGCTCCGGTGTCGGTGTTTTGGTACTGGCATAACAAAGATTGTTACTCATAGTTGACTGACCTTGCTTTATTTATGAATTTTAATATTTAATATAATGATTAGAAGGGGCCGGTAAATCCGCGATTTGGTGTGTCGTGAGGCCCATCGCGTACTAACATAACACACAACTTGTAATATTTATCTGTACTTTTGTCAATCCCCAGTATATCAAGAACTGCATCCACAATCATTTGTGGGCCTGGGTAATAGTGTTCTGCCATAAAATGTGATGCAGGGGTAGGATGATCAGGCGATGCAATGCGCACAGGGTGATTTTTTAAGGTGCCAAAAGCTTGCTCAACAACTTGGCTGATCAGCTCCCCCGCAATACTACCGGTACGAAATGCGGTGTCTGCTACAATTAACCGCCCCGTCTTGCGAACAGAATTTAGAACACTCGTCACGTCAAGTGGACTCACACTGCGCATATCTAAGACTTCGATAGCAATACACATGCCAGACATCAGCGCCTTGGCTGCAATCAGAGACTCTACCGCCATGTAGGAAAAAGCAGC
>JABJCF010000576.1 GCA_018665625.1 Nitrospina sp.
AGCCGTTTGCACCACTCCCCTAGAAAAAGTATTTTTCCATCTGTATTCCAGGTTCTTTCGTCGGATGTAGTAACTAAGAAGTGTTTTTCCATTTACTTTAGGGCATCTCTTGAAATTGATATTTTTCGTCTTGATTTCATTTCCGCATGACATTTATGAAGAGCCAGAACATTTTTAGGTGTTTACACCTGATTGGTTTTGTCTTTTTATTTGGTTTCCGGCCCGTTTGCCGAGCGTGAACCTTGGTTTCCGTCCTTCATTCGGTTATGTGACGAACCGGGACAGGCTGAGCCGTTGGAGGAAAACATATCGTTTCATGTTGTAGGCCAAATTCATCATCCCAATCTTGGCCTTCGCTCGCACAATTCCAACTGTACGAACTAGTTTTCCGCCGAGTGAGTTTTGCTGATAACCAAAAACGTGCTCAACGCGAGCGCGGACTTTGGAACATTTTTTGTTGACCCTGCGTTGAGCTTCCGACAAGGGTCGGTCTCGATATCCTTTATGATAGATTTTGTTATTGAGGTTCAGTCGCTTCAACTCTTGGTCGAATCGCTTGGAAAGGTAGGTGCTATCCGCCCAAAATTGTTTGCCCGTATTATTTGGATCAAGCAGGGAGACGAAGACTTGACTGTCGTGCACAGCAGCATGGGTGGTTTCATAGTCGCGTATGAGCTTATACTTGCGGTCGGTGTTGACATGGTTCTTATAGCCGAAATAGCTGGCACCGTTCTTTTTTGTCCAACGCGCGTCCGTGTGTTTGCGGGGTAGCTTGTGAGGCTTCGACTGAGAAGCTGCGGGGGCTTCGTCTTGCTTAATGCTCTCGTTTTCCTCGCGGGTATTACCCTGGATAGGAACTGGAACGATACTGGCGTCGATGATTTTTCTTTGCCGGGCAACAAAACCTTCGGTGTCAAGAAAACGGTTGAACCTTTTGAATCGTTTTTCAACTGCTGCCTTTTGCGACAATTTATCGCGAAACGCCCACAGGGTTTTGGCATCGGAAATGGTGTCTTCAATCTGAAGGCTGAGAAAGCGGGTGAGGGACAGACGATCTTTAATCTGGTATTCGGTTTGATCATCGCTCAAGCTATAGAGGCTTTGCAGGATGAAAATCTTAAACATTAAAATCGAATCGAAGAGTTTTCGTCCCGCATTTCTTTTGCGAAACTTTTTGAGAGCCTTAGTCAACGTCGGACGGAAGCAATAACAGAGAATCGTTTGGTTCAGGTTTTCCAAGGGATCGCCGAGTTGGCTGAGAGATTCCAGGCGGTTATCAAGGTCAAACAATCCGGACTCGGCCATAAGATAAGGTCTCCTTGTAATTCGCTATAAAGGGTTGATAAAACTTGAAAACTATTCTAACAAGTTCTAAAGATTTATTTACTTATTTCTAGAGATGCCCTTTAGAAAGTTTGTTTTTGCCATGGGGATTCTGGCGGAACTTTGAAGGTTTAAATTTGAAATTAATTTTTTTCGGCGATATTCATTGCCTTGGTGCTGGGAATATATGCGCGGGCTGCCAGTAGTTCTTTATGAGGCGAAATAAAACTGTGCTTAATTTCTAAAACTTTGGCGGGGATTTCTTGTTTTTCATCAATCGCCACGGATTTAACAATTAAAGAGCCTCCTCCGGCTATAACACGGACACTCCCTTCACTCATAAGTGTTACGATCTTACCATTTCCATAGGGATGAAAACTTGTTTTCATGCTTTCGTCTATAGTAACGTCAAGAAATCTTACTATTTTATCGCGGTAATAGGAATAGGCTCCTGGGTAGGGAGAGCTAAATGCGCGAATAAACCTTTCAATCTGAACTACGTCCCAATCCCAATCAATTATTCCGTTTTTTTCGGTGAAAAGTCGGGGGAAATATACGCTTTTATCATTCTCTTGTTTTTGGGAAGGAATGTAATTGGAATTTAAAATTAACTCAATGAACGAGCCAATCAACCATTTCCCATTTTCTACTTCGGCAAAAAGATAGTCAATGGGCTTGGGATAGGGTTTGAGGATTTTGGTTTCTTTTTGAAGAACAATAGCACCAGTATCAATTCCCTCATCCAAGTTATGTATAGTGCACCCCATCGAATCTATGCCATTTAAAATTCGCCAGGAATTTAATGCTCCTCCTCTTTCGTTGGGTAAATAAGAGTCGTGAAGATTGAATATTTTTCCAGCAAAAAAATTGATTAAAGGAGATTTAATAATATTTCTACAGGAAATAGATAAAGCAATATCGCACTTATTATCCTCAAGAATCTTTAACGCTTCATTGCAATTTATATTTTTAAATTTATAAAGATTGGCCCAGCCTTTTTCCGCAAGAGACTCCAAGTCTCCATATAAGCCGAAGGGCTTCAATAATCTTTGATCTCTAATATATTCATCATCCTCGCTGATAATTACTGTGGGAACGGGGAATCCTTTTTCATGCAAACTTTTTATAAAGTCTGCAGATGTAGCATGACGTCCAAATATTGCAAAATTAAAATTTTGTTCAGATGGCAAGGAAAGACCTCAAATAAAAATTATGGTAATTTTTGGACCATATAGCACATACAATTTAATTAACTTTTTATGGATGAACTTCTTTGATTGTTTCCTCAACCACAGTCAAAGCTTCTTCCAATGCTTTATCAGGAATCGTTAGGGGAGGTCCAAACTTTAATGTGCCGCAACCTGTTCGGATTAAAAATACTCCCTTCTGCATAGCTTTTTCTACAATTTTATCTGTGAGTTCCGAATCCAACCTTTCCATAAGGGGCAATGAGGAATCAGATTTTGGATTGGTGATGAAAAGGGCAAACAGCATTCCACGACCTAGAGAAAGGGCGGCAACACTTGGGTAGTTCTTTTGAATTCTTGACAACTGTTTAACAAATATACTTTCCTTACGTTTTGATTCGTTGACCAAATCGGCGGCTTCAAAGGCCTCAATTGTTCCTAAACCGGCTGCGCATGCAAAAGGATGGCCTCCATGGGTGCTGGTATAAGTGGGATCTAAGTCGATTATTTTTTTAGAAGACATAACAATAGAGAGTGGCATGCTTGAGGAGGCGGCCTTGCCACAACATACTATATCCGGTTGGATCCCATAAT
>JABJCF010000577.1 GCA_018665625.1 Nitrospina sp.
AATTGCCAAATCCACCCAAAAACAGACCATAAAAAAACCTCCCCTGAAGGGTGTCTTCTTATTCACCCCGCCTGACTGAAAATACTCTACAAGAATACCCTGTCCATTATTAAGTGAGGTTTCCTTACATTTATCGCCATTTGGTCTCCAGCTAAAAGCTAAAATGTGTTTGCCATCTTCAAATTTTATCAGGCTATTTAACTTATCTCCCTTTGGATAATCTTTCTTCGCCCATCCTGAAAATGGTATATTCTTATCCTTGCTTACCATTGTTCCGTTTTCCAACCTTAAGGAGTCGACAAGAATAGCTCCTGATACAACATCCTCGAAGTTTATTTCTTCTTCAACTTGCTCATCACTCTCGGCAACGGCATGAACTGTTGATTTATTATGCAACTTGAGATACATGAATAACCCACCGCATACAAAAAGAAGAAGCAAGAGGATGACTGTCAGTATCGCATTGAAAGACACTCCTGATTGTTTAGCCATTATGATTTTCTGCACATCCTCTCCTTGATCCTCTTGGTTTAAAGATAAATCAGGCTTCAGCACTTCCTGCACAGTCAACCACTCATCTTCTCCAACTAGGCAAGCGGGGTCACCCAAGTCTAACTCGCCAGATCTTTCCATGGACCTAATTGCATCAAAGCTATACGGACCTATATTTTCTCCGTTTTGATTAATCCAATATTTTGAAGACTCGTCAGTCATGAACCCAATTCTTTACCACCCATTTTTCGATCTGACAAGAATGGGATGCACGAAAACACAACTAATACAAATGACCTACAAATATAAAGAGATAATCTATAGCTCAAGAAATGAAGGAACGATCAAATTTGCCTAATACCTATCCATTATAAGACACCCTCTGCTTCAGTAACTGCTCAGTTCGCCCCTGTATCGCTCATAAGCACATTTACTACCGTGAATACGGAGACGATCAACAACTCGGGGATTCGAAGGTCTTAAAAAAGTCATTGCAATATGATTTAAGGATTTAGGAAAGAGGTCACTATGTGAACTAAGAAAAAAGGAATCTTTTTCCATTGTTCGAATAATTTGATTTTCTACTTTTTTTCGATAATCCGGCCCAGGAAGAATGCAGTCCTCAATTCCACATGACATTACACATAATAGATCATCAGGTTCCCCTTCAAGATAGGCCAACATATCCTGAGCTACAATTTTGTAAGGAATTCTTGAAATAATTCCTTTATTTTTGGAGAGATAGGATAAAATCGATTTTTCCTGAATGTCATAGTAAAATGGTTCAACCGCAACAAAGTTTTTTGCACCACAGACACTTGCTAATGCATACCCATAGGACATCATTCCTGCTCCCAGTTCAACCACGCGGCGCCCTTGAAGCAAAGAATGAAGTATTTTACCCTTGGGAGTAAACGACCACTCAAAAAGGGCACGAGTAAATTCTCCTCCTGGTGCCGCAAACCCCGTACCCTCATCTCGGGAATGACTGAGGCGAGTTCGCCAATCCCGAATTCCTTTAAGTTTGCTTTTACTTTCCTCCGTAGTCACCGAGCTTACGATTTCCGCTTGAGCATATATTCAATTAACTCACGCAAAAACTTGGTTTCTCCTCCAACTAAAACAAGGGCTTGAAGTGCATTCTCTGAATGACTTTCAGCTAAACGCCGAGCCTGCTTCTCTCCCTTGAGAGAAATCCATGTGACCTTTCCGCTTTCATTATCGTGATGCGCATTCTTTCCTAGTTGTTCACTCGTTTGGGTAACATCAAGCAAATCATCGACTGCCTGAAATGCCAATCCAAGGGAATTCCCTACTTGAGCAATAAGGGATAATTTTTCCATATCCTGCCCCTCGCACCCCATTCGGAACCCCATTTGGAGGGAAGCCTCAATCATGGCTGCTGTTTTGTTTGCATGAATAAATGAAAGTGTCTTTTCATTTGGAGTGCTTCCCTCTGAAAGGAGGTCCTGCATTTGCCCCCCAACCAATTTCTCACTACCAGCGGTTCGAGCAAGTATGTTAATTAAATCAAGTGCCAACTGAGGATCCTCGGAATAAGAGGAAGACAAAATATCAAAGGCAAGTGGTTGCAGAGCATCACCGGCCAAAATAGCTGTAACTTCATCAAAAGCCTTATGGCAACTCGGTTTTCCTCGGCGAAGGTCTGAATTATCCATGGCAGGAAGGTCGTCATGAATTAGGCTGTAAGTATGAATACATTCAATCGCAAGAGCAGCCGGAACCGGATCAATATTCCCCGGAAATATATCATGAGCCGCCAACACAAGTATGGGTCGCAAGCGCTTACCACCTGCATTCATGCTATGACGCATTGCCAGATGTAGTTGCTCGGGACGGAGTTGTGCAGCAGGTAATGCTTGATCAAGCTTGTAATTGATCAATTCCTGCCAGATTTTTAATTTTTCCAAGAAATTCATGACTTGCGAATTTTAAGCATCGTGTCATATTTAATCCGTTATGCCAAGTTTGGAAGCGGTGTGTGGAAAGCTTTTTGGTCACCCTGGTTGGGTGTCAAAGGTTGCGTGGGGCGGAGCTCTCTCTTTCATACCGGTTCTCAATCTTTTTTCATTGGGCTATCTACTTAAGTACACCATTCAATTAAGACAGAACAAGGAGTGGGATTTACCCGAATGGAAGGAAATGGAACCCATTGTTCTTTTGACTAGTGGTTTCCAAGTATTTCTTCTTCTCTTAGCTTACTCCGGTTGCCCCATTTTACTAGGTTGGCTAGCTAGTTCACTTTTGGATCTACT
>JABJCF010000578.1 GCA_018665625.1 Nitrospina sp.
ATAACTACCCCCCGAGGAATGTTTCTGCCCCATCAACCCTGACCGCGAAAATAAAGTCGTCATCAAAATTTCATTTTCATCGCTTCCCAGTTCCAGGGTTCCTTCCTGGGCAACGGTAATTACAGAACGTTCCCCAGGTTTAACCGGTGAATAGACCTGAATATCATCTTCTTGCCCTGCCAAAAAAAATGTTAAAACCTGGTTGGAGTTGTTCTGAACCCACAACCGATCCCCTTTAGCGATAGCCAAAGATCGATGCGACATTTTGTCTTTTTCCGCTATCAGCAAATGATCTTTTCCTCCAGCAAAGGACGAATCTAGAATGCATACATACAACTCTTTTAATTGATGATAATTTACCATTTGCTTGGTAAAAACAACCTCGCCTTTTTTTGAATATATCCCCCCGCCCTTTTTTGATGCCTTGGCAATAATGTCTTTGTGGCTTTGGGCAGAAATCTTCCCGTAAACAGCTCCTTTTCCTGGAACAATTGCAGGTCCAGATGCGCAGTTAACAAGAAAAAAAAGAACTAATGAATTTATTAGAAAATTTTTCATTTTTTAACTACCTTTAGCTCAACATTTTCGTGAGATGAGTTTTCCAATGTAATATTTATGGGAATAGATTTATAACGTTTATGAAATACGAAAACTTTCACAACCCAATTTCCTGGAGGAACGTTTGGGAGAATAAAGTTTCCCGGTTTTTCAAGTATTGCATAATGTCTGGTATCTAATGAAATCATACGGCCTTCCATTAGCTTATGGACAGAACAATAAAAATTTCCATATCCCTTTTTATCCAGCGTGACCTCCAGGATGGACCCTCTTTCACCTAAACCCAAATCAAAATTCTTAAGCCTGCTCAAGGAATATATATTGTGATCTATTTCTCTATCTTCATCATTTAAAAACTGGATTTTGTCCCCTGGGCTCACCACAATTATATTGGGATTAAACTGCCGTCCCTTTTGCATAATTTTATGCAGCTTAGGTTCAAGTTTCAACTTTGATGAATCGGCAGGTTCCAGGTAAACAATGAGGTTTTTCAGATTCTTCCCACCGTCAACTAAAACCTTCCCGCTTAAATGGTGAGCATTTGCAAGGACTGGGAAAGCAAATAAATAAAGTAAAAGAATACTTTTAAAGGCAGGTAAATTCATAACAGTAAAAATAGATTTCATTTATAACTGACTATAATTTTAATCCATAGGTAGAACTTTTACCTAATTGTTTCATTAGTCTCTTATGCGCAACAATTCTTACAAAATGAGAGCCAACGTTGTGAAATTAGTCTCTTATGCGAAGCAATTATTACAAAAGCTGAACTAACGTTACCAAAAAGGACTAATAAATCGAAAGTTAGTGGGATTGAATATCCCGCATTATGCGATCGGCACCCATATCAATGAGTTCACCACCTACTTTTCTACCCAGAGCGATCGCATTTGTCTTTAGATCGGACAATTCTTTTTTGTACATTGTTTTACCATCCAGGCTGGCGACTAACCCCGTCAATGTAATTTGATCCCCATTTATTGTGGCATATGAACCAATAGGAACATTACACCCGCCCTCCAATTCACTGACCAACGCTCGCTCAGCATCAAGTGCATAGTGGGTTTCTTCGTCATCCATATCTGCGAGAAGTATTTGGTTGTCGACATCATTTTTGCGAGTTTCTATTCCCACCGCCCCCTGTCCCATTGCGGGCAATAAAACTTCAGGCGAAATAATTTCAGTGATGCGGTCGTCCCAACCCAAACGGATCAGACCTGCTGCTGCAAGGATGATTGCGTCTAATCCTTCTGTTTCCAATTTTTTTAAGCGTGTTTCCAAATTTCCACGAAGAGGAACCAAATTCAGATCAGGTCTGTAATGTAATAGCTGAGACATTCTTCGCAAACTTCCTGTGCCAATTTTCGCACCCTTTGGAAGGTCGTTGAGCTTAATATCATTTCTGGAAATCAAAGCATCAAAAGGATTCTCACGCTTTGTGACGCAAGCGATACAGAGATTGATTGGAAACTCGATTGGCATATCTTTCATACTATGAACAGCAAAATCGACTTCCTTTTTCAATAGCCCTTCTTCAATCTCTTTTACGAAAAGACCCTTACCTCCAATTTTTGCTAAAGGAATATCTTGAATCTTATCCCCAGAGGTTTTAATTATTTGAATGTCTACTTCGAGATCAGAATGGTGCGAGCGCAACAAATCTTTCACCCAGTTAGCCTGCCATAAAGCCAGTGGGCTGCCCCGGCTTCCAATTGTTACTTTACGAATTTCCATTTAATCATCCAGGTGAAATAAGTGCCGAATGGCCTTGAGGTAAATATGACCGTCTTGTGATTGGGTTTTCTTTTTTAAATTTATGGTAGGTTTATGAAGAATTTTATTAACAAGAGATTGCGTTAATTGCTGAATGGCATCTTTATCGCTTGAAGAAAGATGATCCATATTCTTCAAAGTTTTATCCACTTCACTTATTCTCATCTCTTCCGCGCGATTACGCATTTCTACAATCGTTGGGACAGCATCTAAGGTAGAGAACCAATTGTTAAATTTGGTGACCTCCTGTTTGATGATATCCATTGCGTTTTCGGCTTCCTTCTGTCTTTCCTCCATATTGGCATTGACTACATTTTGCAAATCGTCAATGTCATATAAATAAACGTTTTCCAGTTCATTAACTTCAGGCGCAATATCTCTAGGAACAGCAATGTCGATGAGGAAGATAGGTTTGTTCTTACGTTTTTGAATCGCGGCTTCCATCATTTCCTTTTTGATTATAAATGTTGGTGCCGCAGTCGAAGTGATGATGATATCCGCTCTATGCATTTCTTCTTTAAAAGACTCGAAATCCAAAGCGCAGCCATTTAGAGTCTGTGCCAGAGCAGCAGCTCTTTCGTAGGTACGGCTCGCAACGTATACCGTTTTGACTCCGTAAGAAATGAGATGCTTTGCGGCAAGTTCAGCCATTTCACCAGTACCCACAAGCATTACCGAGTGATTTTCCAGATCCTCAAAAATCTTTTTAGCCAATTCCACCGCTGCGGAACTAATAGAAACCCCTCTTTCGGATATTCCCGTTTCTTCACGAACTTTTTTAGCAACATTGAAGGCTTTTTCAAATAATTGGTTCAGCACCATTCCTGTAGAGCTGAAAGACCGGGCTGTGCTATAGGCATCTTTGACCTGTCCTAAAATCTGTGCCTCTCCAAGAACCATCGAATCGAGACTCGATGAAACACGGAACAAATGTTCCACCGCTTGATTATCACAGTAACTATAGAAATATTGATCGAGATTGCCTCGGGAAATCCCGTGGTAATCGCAAATGAAGTCCTGCAATAATTGAATACCCCGATCCGTATTTTCTACCCGCGCATAAATCTCAACTCTATTGCAGGTCGATAGAATGATGTTCTCTGCGATTTCTGGGCTTGAAACCAATTGTTCCAGAGAAGCCTCGAGCTTAACCTGACTGAAAGCCAGCTTTTCCCGAATTTCGACAGGGGTCGTCTTATGATTCACCCCAACTAAAATTAAATTTGGTCCTGAAGTCATTTATTAAATATGTAGAAAAAAAGATCCGATTATTGCAACAAATCCTAAGATCGCACCTTGTGCGGCCTTCTTACCCCTAAGTCCTGTTGCCATTCTGCCAAAAAACACTAACCCATAAATCAACCAAACCATAACCATGGGCATTGTCTTTGCCAAATCCCATGAGAAAAAAGCCTGATCCATTTTCGTGTTCCAGATCGACCCCGTCATAAAACCCAACGTGAATAACGGGAAGCCAATGGTAATGACTTTAAAGTTCAAATCATCCAGAACTTCCAATGACGGCATGCGAAAATACATGATGCCGAGCTTTTTAGTTTTAACCTGATGTTCCTGAATTAAATACATGATTCCAGCCGCAAATGCTATCGAGAACGCCGCATAACCAATTAGAGATAACGTTCTATGCATCGTCAACCAGAACCGCACTTCTGATTCGGGAACGAGTCCGGCATCTTTTGACAGAAATACCGAAACCAACATTACTAAAAAGACCAAAGGGATAACAAATGCTCCCAGGTCTTTAATTTTATATTTCCATTCGGTCAAAAGATAAATCACAACCATAAACCAGGCCAGAAACATTGCCACTTCATAAGAGGTGGTGTAAGGCCCATGCCCGGTCATACTCGATCTTATTCCAATAGAAACCGTTTGGGCAACCAAGCCCAAAACTACTAGTCCCCCTGCCAAAGTTGAAACCAAAGGACGGCGGTATACAAGATAGACAAAATATCCCATTGATGCCAATAGATAACTGAATAACGCGATATTGAACGAAATTTTATCCATTGGGCCTTTAAACAGGGAAAACAGGTCTACATTCTATTCCGATAGGCTATCGTAACATTTTGTTTTATAGGATTCAACTGCTCGCCGCCAGCGTGACGCTGGACTCTAAAGATCGATGCCCATAGACCTAACGGTCACCGTCAAGCCTTTACAGAGGGGTACGTTTTTCCGGCTGGATTGGGGATTATTGCCACTGATCGGGGGGTTTGGGGGTTTCTTTACTCTTGAGGACTTCTTTCAGTTCTACCATGAACTCGTTAACATCTTTGAACGACCGGTAAACCGAGGCAAAACGGACGTAGGCTACATCATCCAGGTTATAGATTTCCTGAATGACTTTTTCGCCTACTTTAACAGCGTGGATTTCCTTCTCTCCTGATTCTTGAAGGTACTGCTCAACTCGGTCGACAAGATCTTCAATATCTTTGGTGCTCACCGGGCGTTTCTGGCAGGCTTTTCTCACTCCCGAGATGATCTTTTCACGATCAAACTCTTCCCGACGTCCGTCTTTTTTAATCAGTAACGGAAGAGAACGCTCCAGTTTCTCATAAGTGGTGAAACGGTCGGCACAACTCAAACATTCCCGTCTTCTACGGATCACGTTTCCCTCTTTATTCAAGCGGGAATCGATGACCTTATTTTCCATTCCAGAACAGCCGGGACATTTCATATTTATTTAATAGTTAATTCTGAATGAAGTGGAAACTGATCACAAAGATCGCGGACTTTCTTTCGCGTTTCTAAGTGAAAAGCATCGTCCCCGATTTTTTCCAAAGTCTGGATAATCATGCCGCCTATCTGTTCCATTTCTTTTTCTTTCATACCTCGGGTGGTCAACGCCGGGGTTCCGATACGAACTCCTGAAGTTACAAATGGACTTCGTGTTTCAAAGGGAATGGTATTTTTATTGACCGTAATTCCTGCTCTTTCCAAAGCCTCTTCAAAATCTTTTCCGGTTACATCCTGAGGCCTAAGATCGAGAAGCATCAGGTGAGTATCTGTGCCGCCGCTGACAATTTTTATTCCATTGTTGTTCAGGAAAGCCGCCAGGTGTTTGGCATTAGCGATCACCTGCTTTTGATATTCAACGAAATCACTGCTCAGGGCTTCTTTAAATGCCACTGCCTTGGCAGCGATCACATGCATTAACGGCCCCCCTTGAATGCCAGGAAAAATCTTTTTATTTACTGCTTTGGCATATTCTTCTTTGCAGAGAATCATTCCTCCACGAGGTCCACGCAGGGTTTTATGAGTGGTCGTTGTTACGAACTCCGAATAGGGTACAGGAGATGGATATAATCCCGCAGCTACAAGCCCGGCGGGATGAGCGATATCCGTCATTATTTTTGCCCCTACTTCATCTGCAATTTCGCGGAACTTTACCGGATCAATGATTCGTGGATAAGCGCTGGCACCGGCAACAATCAGCTTGGGCTTGTTTTCTTTTGCCAGTTTTCTGATTTCTTCATAGTCGATGAGTTCAGTTTCCTGATTAACACCATAGGCCACAACATTGTAGGTATATCCGGAAAAGTTTACCGGGCAGCCGTGGGTGAGATGTCCTCCATGCGAAAGATTCATTCCCAATATGGTATCGCCAGGTTCCAACACAGAATGATAGACAGCCATGTTGGCCTGAGAACCGGAATGTGGCTGAACATTTACGTGGTCGGCTGAAAATAATTTTTTTGCTCTTTCAATAGCCAGACTTTCAGCAACATCTACAAATTCACACCCGCCATAGTACCGTTTACCGGGATACCCTTCGGCATATTTGTTGGTCATAACGGAACCTTGAGCTTCTTGTACCTCGCGGCTGACAAAATTTTCAGACGCAATCATCTCAAGAGTATTATTTTCACGCTCGGTTTCATCTTTAATAGATTGAGCGATTTCCGGATCAAATTCTGCAAGTGACAATGTTAATTCCTCCAGCTTAGTTTCCTACCGGGTCTGGCCCGGTGGTTTGGATTTTAAGTGAGCATCAATTTCATTTATTTTATCAAGGCGTCTTTGGTGGCGTCCGCCTTCAAATTCTGTATTCAGCCAGGTGTCCACAATTTCTGAGGCCAGGCCTTCGCCAATAACCCTGCCCCCCATAATAAGAATGTTTGAGTCATTGTGTTCACGACACATTTTAGCAGTATATACGTCTGAACAAAGGGTTCCGCGAATTCCTGGGAAGCGGTTAACCACAATCGACATCCCCACTCCCGTCCCGCAAATAACGATTCCTCTTTCAACCTTCTTTTCCAAGATAGACTCTGCGAGTTTGATTCCATAATCTGGATAGTCGACAGAATCTGTATTGGCAGGGCCCAAATCATCTACTTCCCAACCTTTATTTAGAAGGGAGGCAATCACGGTTACTTTGAGCTCAAATCCTCCATGATCCGAAGCAATGGCTATTTTTTTCATTATTTTTTTTCTGAAATTTATTGTAAATACTTAATCAGACCGCATTATTTTCAGGGGCGGGCAGTTGGTCGTCTTGTCCCGGTGGGATCATATTCTGAAGCTACTTTAACCTAAAAGCGATACTAAATAAACAATCGAATTTTGTCAACCTAAGTAAGGGAAATGGCCCTTGAGACCTTAATTATTTGAAATAAAAGAAAAAAAAACCTACAATAATAAATGATGAAACCTTAGGAAAACCAACCTCTTATGTGGAAGAACATATTTCTTGAATCCTGCCTTCTCTCAGCTTTGATTTTTGGTGGTCTCTATGTAAACGCCAATTATATTAAGGGCGAATTATATGACAAGAAAGAAGAGACTGCGAATCATATCAGCGGCGGTGCCACAATAGCTCCTCATATAAGCGGTGGAATTGCAGCTAATCCGAATAATATCTCCGGCGCATCCTCAGCCACATCTACAACGGTCGATTAACCCCAAGCCTTATATTGCCCTCTTCTGCCGATAATGCATCTGATCGAGCGGAATTCCGACTGCTTATCCTAATTCTTTTTATTTATTTTTTAGTCTGCTTTCCCCTGACGCAAATTTTTCTAACGGCCAACAACACTCTTTATGGTTCCTGGAGCTTTTTATTCTTTTTGTTTTCCCTTACCTTTCTATTCTTATCTGGAAAATTAAACCTCTCGAAAGTTGGGCTTTCAAATTTCAAGCCTAAGAATATTTTTCTTGGCGTTGGCCTCGGGATCGTCCCTGTAGTGACGGTTATAGCTATTGATGCGTTTATTGTAAAAACCGGATTGGCAGACAACAAGCTTTTTTCAGGTGCCGAGCTAAGAACGCCTGAGGGATATACTTTTATAGATTTACTAACAGGAGGGATTTTACATCCCGCAATAAGTCAGATATTTATAACGGGCTATGTGTTAAATACTCTGATTAAAAATAAGAATCTGGCTGTTGCAGGAAATGGAATTTTGTACAGCTTTTTGAGTTTTAGTTGGGGGATAGGTTCTTTAGGACTGGGTATGATATCGGCAGCTTTATTAAGAATCTCAGGGTCGCTGATCCCAGCAATATTCTTCAGCGTGGGCTGTTCCTCCGCCAAATATTTAATATTAACGAATTACCCACGAGTGACCACGATACTCGTTTTTCTTATCTAAATTTAGCGAGGTACTTTTCGAGATTTTTTAGCTTGTTTTGCATCTGCTTTTCTCTTTTCAGCTGCGGCGACGGTTGCTTCTTTAGCAGCCTTTCTAGCTTCTGCTTCTGCCTGCATTTGCCTGATTGCCATTTCTCTATTTTTCGGATTTTCAAAAAATCGGGAAACGACTATTCCAAACTCATATAATCCATAAAGTGGAAAAGCCAACAGAACCTGAGTAATGATATCAGGAGGTGTTAAAACGGCAGCCAAGGCAAATGTACCCAAAAAAGCCCATTTGCGATACAGCTTCATTTTGACAGTATTGATCACTCCAAACTTGGTTAAAAGCACCATGATTAATGGAGTTTGAAATGCAAACGCAAATGCCATGATGAGTTTCACAACGAAGGAAAAGTAAAACCCGATAGTTACCTGCATCTTCCAAAAAGTAGATCCATAATTAAGTAAAAACTTAAGCCCTAACGGAAGCACGAGGAAATAACAAAAGATACCCCCAAAAAGAAAAAAAGCGGTCCCAGAAAATACAAACATGGCCGTAACTTTCTTTTCTTTTACTTTTAATCCAGGAGCAATGAATCCCCACAAATGGTAAAGGATCCAAGGCATGGAAATGAACACCGACCCCATAAAAGAGACCTTCATATTTGTAAAAAATGGTTCGGTGGGTGTAATAAATGTCAGTTCTGCAAACTGTTTTGGAAGGGGATCTTCAAGCCATAAAAGTAAAATTTCTATGAAATAAAAACATAATCCAAAGAATAACGCGACAACTATACCAACCTGAATCACCCTATCTTTTATTTCAATAAGGTGAAGGCTTATCGGGACTTTTTCAGTAAAATTAACTTCTTTAACCACGTTTTATTCTCGCAAGAACCCCAAGAACCCTATGAGATTCAAAAAAAAAGCGCGGAATCCTTAAATAAGCTGGTTCCCGCAACAATTTGTGTTTATATAATCTGTATAATTAGTGCCAATATACTCAATTAGTTGGGCGATTTCAATAGGCTTTCTAATTCCATATTCTTAATTTAAAAAAATAACAGGGGTCAGCCTGGTTTAGTTCTTCAAAAATCAATAAATATTGATTCAACTAATTAAATAAGCGATAATGCCCTTATTTAGACGTTAGGGAAACTAATTCCCCCTTTTTTATCAATTAGAAAGCTTCTAACCCCGCTAACGGTGTTTAATTTACGGTTTTATGCAAAATTCTGAGCAAAAAATCACCGGTATCCGGGTATTGGATATTTCGGAAGAAGGCGCAAAAGCAATTGAGGAAATGTTTAATAAAGTAGTGCAGGAGATTAATCAGCAAAATACTCCTATAGTGGATGTCCGAGTAACAGACAACCATTGTTTTTTATTATTGGGCGAAAAAAAGATGGGTGTTTAACCAAATAAATTATGCGAATTACTAAAGAGTTTATAGATACGTTA
>JABJCF010000579.1 GCA_018665625.1 Nitrospina sp.
CTGGCCGGCCTCGACGAGATCCCGGCCCTGATCTGCTCCTACGAGGAATCGGAGGCGCTCAAGGTCGCCCTGCTCGAAAATATCCAGCGCGCCCAGATTCTTGGAGAAATAAAAACCTTTGAAGAAGCAAAGTCACTGGCCGCTAAAATTCTTAAATCTCAGGAATAAACCTCAAACAATGAAGATTCAATACCAAAATACTTTATGGAACAATAAGAAAGTAATAATAGGTGAACCCGATTTAGACTTAAGTAAACCGGTTAATTTGCTCATAGGTTTTCATGGGGCTGGGTCGACCGCAGAAAATATGCTCGTGCAAGGCAATCGGTTAAAACTCGATAACACCCTTTTAATTTTCCCGGAGGGTCCTGTGGATGCAGGAGAAGGGCTCTGGAGCTGGTGGAAAGATGGACCCGGCCAACCAAAATCGGTAGAAGCGTTCTTAACATTTACAGATGAGATGATTCAATCTGCACAAAACCATTTCACCCATTCCTCAATCCATCAAGTTTCCCTTTGGGGGTTTTCACAGGGAGGAGCCGCTTCTCTGGTTTATGCGCTCTTAGGGTCAAATAAAGTTTTTAAAATAGCTTCTGTATGTGGATTTCTACCTGAATTACCCCCATCAGCTTCTGTTAGTCAATCTCCTAAACAGATTCTTGGAATTTTTGGCGCTAACGATGAGGTAGTGCCTTCTTTCCTCGCCGATTACGCTCTGGAAGAAATGAAAAACAAAGGTCACGAAGTTAAAATTAAAGAGACATCCCAATCACACGAATTGAATGCTGAAAATCTTGCCGAAATTTGCAGTTTTTTTAAGGAATAAAAAGGCCCGTTTAAATGACAGCTAAAACATTAATGATACAGGGAACAGGCTCGGGTGTCGGCAAGAGTATTTTGACTGCCGCCATATGCCGATATTTCCACAAGGCTGGGTTTAAAGTAGCGCCCTTCAAGGCCCAAAATATGGCTCTCAATTCATTCGTAACAGAGACCGGGGATGAGATGGGGCGTGCCCAGGCTTTCCAGGCAGAAGCATGCGGTATCAAACCTGATGTCCTCATGAACCCAATTTTACTTAAGCCCTCTGGAGATAATAATTCGCAAGTTATTCTAATGGGAAAACCGGGTGAATCTCGCAACGCCAAAAATTATTACGCTCATCATGAAAAACACAAAGGAATAGTTCTTTCTGCGTTAAAACAATTAAGAGAGAAATACGATTTAGTTATTATCGAAGGTGCGGGTAGCCCCGCTGAAATAAATTTAAAAAAAACAGATCTGGTGAATATGTTCATTGCCGAGGAATCTGACTCTCCGGTTTTGATTGTAGGAGATATTGACCGTGGTGGTGTCTTTGCATGGATGAAGGGAACCTATGACCTTTTAACTCAGAGCGAAAAAAACCGGGTGCAAGGATTCATCATTAATAAGTTCAGAGGCGATGTCGATCTTTTAACACCCGGCGTAAAACAATTTGAAGATATGGTTAAAAAGCCTGTCCTGGGAATTATCCCCTATTCAAAAAATCTGGTAGTAGATGAAGAAGACACCCTTCCACAATGGACCTATTCATCAAAGCCGGATGCCAAAGGAGTCCTAAATATAGTTGTGATTTGGACACCAAGAATATCGAACTTTACTGACCTCTCGCCCTTGGCTTACGATCCCTCTATAACGATCCGCTATATTAATCATCCTTCACAAATGGGCAATCCAGATATAATCATCCTTCCCGGCAGTAAAAATACTATCGATGATTTGATTTACTTAAGCGAACAAGGAATGCTAAAGGAAATATTAAAATCCCACGGAAATGGGTCTTTTATCATGGGAATTTGTGGTGGATTCCAAATGCTTGGCAAAGCAATTAAAGATCCCAATAATTTAGAAAGCCGCAATAAAGAAGCAATGGGATTAGGACTATTTAATGTAGAAACCACAATGGCTTCCGAAAAACTAACGCGACAAGTTGACTTGACCACGCTAAAAAGTAAATTATTCGCCGAAGGATTATCCTGTCAGGGTTATGAAATCCATATGGGACGAACCACATTCAACACTTCCTACCCTACCCTTTTTACAAGCAAGGGGGAGGGCTCTATGAGCAGTGGCATCACAAATCAAGATGGCACCGTTCTGGGTACATATCTCCATGGATTTTTTGACAATGATTCTTTTCGTCAATCGTTACTATGCTATGTGAGAGAAAAACGAAAGATTGAAATGCCCTCACAACCCTTCGATTTCACTCAGTTCAGACAGAATGAATTAGATAGACTGAGCGAATTGTTAACAGAGTCCGTGAACATGAAAAAAATATCTAAAATAATAGGGGTTTAATTTCCCCGCTAGTTGGTTTTTTCAATGTTCAATGGATGCACTAAAAGTAAATAATGAGCCTGGCTTTACAAGTGTTTTTAGCTTTTATTTTGGACTTGATACTGGGTGACCCTAGGGGTTACACGCATCCGGTAAAATTAATCGCGCGATTAGCTTATAAACTGGAAGCATTCAGCCTGAGATTAATAAGTAATAAAAAAATGGCCGGATTAGCTACAACAATTTTTGTAGTCCTCATTAGCTACAGTGCAGTTTTTATGATCATCGCCCTTTTGAACTTCTTCCATATATTTGCGGGTATTTTGGGTTCCATATTTTTTATATATACAAGCCTGTCTATTCGCAGCCTCGTTGATGAAAGTCTGCCAGTTTATAAATTCCTGAAAGAAAAAAATTTACCAGAGGCCAGGAAATGCCTCGCAAATATTGTGGGTCGAGATACACAAAACCTCAATGAAGAAGAAATTGCCCGTGCTGCAGTAGAGACAGTCGCCGAGAGCACTGTTGACGGTATCATAGCGCCTTTATTTTTTGCCATTATAGGAGGAGCGCCCTTAGCGATCGCTTATAAAGCTGTTAGCACAATGGACTCTCTTTTTGGATATAAAAATGAAAAATACATTGATTTTGGCTGGGCCTCGGCCCGCCTGGATGATTTGGCTAATTGGCTGCCCGCTCGTCTAGCAATACCCACCCTATCAGCAGGCGCGGCTCTTTGCGGTTTTAACGGATCAAAAGCATGGGCTATAGCTTGTCGGGATGGGAGTAAACACCCAAGCCCAAATGCTGGGATTTCCGAGGCTGCAATAGCAGGAGCATTGGGAATTCAACTCGGAGGTACAAGTTATTATTCGGGGGTTCAAAATAATAAACCTCTACTAGGGGAAGCCATAAGAAAACCCGAAATAGCAGATATAACCAACTCTCAAAAGATCATGTTCGTGTCTGCCAGTTTAGCCCTCACATTATTTGCCGGTTTGTACCAGCTTTTATTTATTTTCTGGTAAATTATTCAAAAAAGAGAACCCATCCCGATTCAAATTTCCTGATACTGAAAGCTCAATTCTATTAGGTTCAATACATCAATTTCATTTATACTACCCGAGTCATGAAGCGAATAATATTATCCATAAAAACCACCTTAATTTTGTTCTACCTGCTCACCTCCCCTCTTAATGCAGAGGTATTTCAAGTTGACGGTAATGCAGACGGAAAACTGGATCAATGGCACCACAAATCGCCAGAGGGAAATTTGTTAAAAATCGAATACGATAAAAACGGTGATGGAAAAGTTGATCAGGTTGATAAATACAACGGCCAGGATAAACCAATCCAGGTAGAACTGGATCGGAATTTTGATGGAACACTTGATCAAATTCAATACTACGACCAAGAGTTCAATCTCACACACATTGATAAAGATTCCAGAAATTCTGGCCTAATAGATTGGCGAGAATTTTATTTCGAGGGAAAAGTAATCATCCGACTTGAGACCGATGAAAACAAAGATGGAAAACTTGATGTATTCCAGTTCTTTTCCAAAGAAGGAGAATTGCAAAAGGTTGATTATGACACTTCGGGGGACGGGAAAATCGATCGCTGGGAAACGTTTAAAGAAAACGAACAGTTGGAATCTGCTGCCTTCGATACCAATAATGATGGAAATGCCGATCAATGGCAATTTTTCAAGCACTCCACCCGCCTTGAAAAAGCAGAATATGACACCAACTTTAATGGGAGGGTAGATCGTTGGGAAAAGTACGACTCATCAGGAAATTTAGTGCGAGTTGAGCTCGACAACAATCATGACGGAGTCATTGATATTGTGAAAAAGAAAGGTTAATAAATACTAATGAAATTTTATCCACTGGTTTTTCTTACCACCGCAACCCTGTTATTAGTCACCTCCTGTGCACCCAAACCAACGCTTGAAGTACCTGAAGCTTATAAAAAAGGACAAAATGCATTTCACAAAATATGTTCAAATTGTCATGGCTCAGATGGGATGGGAAAAAACACAAAGGCACCGAGGTTGATCGACGAGGAATTTCTAGCTCCTAATTTTACTGATGATGACATCCGGGAAACAATATTGAATGGCACAGATAAAATGCCGCCTCAGAAAAGAAACGTAACGACTGAAGAGATTACCGAAATCATTAAATACCTTCGCTATTCACAAAAAACAGCAGGACTAGAGCCCGAAGAAGAAGAGGAAGAAGGTTAAATGACCCGGCCTCAAATTTTATTGTTAACTCTATTCTAGCCTTTACCTCTATAAAGTTTCTATATGCAGGAAGTTATATCCAAAACACTTGAGCAAATCCAACCTGTCTCTAAAGATTTATTGGAAAAAGCACAGTCTCATTTGGACATGCTTACCAAGCCCCAAGGAAGTCTGGGTCAGCTAGAAGAACTTGCAAAAAGATATATTGCTATTCGCAATGGTGAAACATCCACACTCAAAAATATTTCGACCGTCGTTTTTGCTGCAGACCATGGTGTTACAGAAGAAGGGGTCAGCGCCTACCCTTCAGAGGTGACACCACAAATGGTGATGAATTTTATTAATAAGGGAGCAGCTGTAAATGTTCTGGCAAACCATATTAATGCAGATGTAACCATTGTTGATATTGGAGTAAACTTTGATTTCAAAAATCATCCCGATCTCCTGCACAGAAAAATTGATTCAGGCACTAAAAACTTTTCAAAAGAACCTAGCATGACTCGATCACAAGGCGAATTATCTATAGCTACGGGAATTGAAATTGCCAGTCAATCTGCATCCCAAGGGGTCGATATTCTAACAACGGGAGAAATGGGAATTGGAAATACAACATCCAGTTCAGCCATTTATTCAATCATTGGGAAAAAGACAGTTGAAGAAGTGACTGGACGCGGTACAGGTATAGATGATTTGGTCTTGCACAAAAAAATAGCCACCATAAAAAAAGGCCTCGAACTTCATCAACCTAACCCTGATGATCCGATAGATATCCTTACAAAGGTTGGAGGTTTCGAAATTGGCGGAATTGCAGGTTTAATCCTAGGCGCCGCCGCCCATAAAATTCCCGTGGTCGTAGACGGTTTTATCTCAGGAGCCGGAGCTATTTTGGCCTTAAAAATGAGCCCCTCTGCGGGTGATTACATTTTCCCATCCCATAGATCTTCCGAAAAAGGCCATCAAGTATTTTTCGATTTATTAGGTTACCCTCCCCTCTTAAATTTAAATATGAGATTAGGCGAAGGTACAGGAGCCTTACTGGTAGTAAATCTCATCGAATCTGCAGTCAAGATTTATAACGAGATGGCAACTTTCAAAGGTGCAGGAGTATCCACTAAAAATTAATTTTCTATAATCCAAGCAAGCCAGCAGAACCTCTTGACACGACAGGTGATTTTGGCTAGATTGAGCGATTCTTTTCGCTTATTTATTCTCTCTATTAATAACGGAGTTTCAGCATGTCAGACGAAAGTTATATTCAATCCCTATTTGCCGAACGCCTAGGTGGAAGTCAGTTTGGTAAGGATACTAAAATTTATAAATTTGAAAAAATTAAAAGAGCAAAGCGTGCTGCTCTAGATGCCAATCCCGACAAAGAGTTATTCGATTTGGGTGTTGGTGAACCGGATGAAATGGCTGATCCCGGTGTGGTTAAGGCCTTGCAACTCGAAGCAGCAAAACCAGAAAATCGCGGATATACAGATAATGGAATAGATGAATTCAAATCCGCAGCATGCAGCTATATGAAAAATGTTTTTGGAGTGGAGGGTTTAGACCCAAACAAACATGTCAACCATCTCATTGGATCAAAACCTGGGCTTGCTATGACTCCTGCAGTTTTTATAAATCCAGGGGATGTTATCTTAATGACGGTTCCGGGTTATCCTGTTATGGGAACGCATGCACAATATTTAGGAGGGGAAGTTGTCAACCTTCCTTTAACTGAGGAAAATGGGTTCCTACCTGACCTTAAAGCCATAGATGCCAGCACCCTTGAACGCACCAAAATTTTATATTTAAACTACCCTAACAATCCTACCGGTGCAAAAGCCACACGAGAGTTTTATGAAGAAGTAATTCAATTGGCTAAAAAATATAAAATCACCGTTATGCAAGATGCTGCCTATGCAGCTCTTACTTATGAAGGGGAATCTGAAAGTTTCCTATCCATTCCCGGCGCCATGGATGTAGGAGTAGAGTTCCACTCTCTCTCCAAAGCCTACAATATGACCGGTTGGCGCATAGCATTTGTTGTGGGAAACGAATTGATTGTTAAAGGCATCGCGGCTGTAAAAGATAATATCGACTCCGGCCAGTTTGCCGGCATACAAAAAGCTGGAATTTATGCTCTAGAGAATCCCGGTATCACAGCAAAAACGGTTGCAAAATACAAACGCCGTTTGAGTCTACTGGTTGATGCTCTTAACAGCGTTGGTTTTAGCGCAAAAATGCCTGGCGGAACCTTCTTTCTTTACGTTGGCGCCCCTAAAGGAATTAAGGGCGGCCAAAAGTTTGAAAATGGTGAAGAGTTCTCCCAATACCTAATCACTGAAATGTTAATTTCAACTGTTCCCTGGGACAATGTAGGAAACTACATCCGCTTTTCAGCAACCTTTGCAGCCAAAGGTGAAGAAGAGGAAAAAAGAATAATCAATGAAATTAAAGCCCGACTTTCAAAAGTTGAATTTGAATTTTAATCAAAAGAGATTTTTCGAAGGTAGTTCTCAATGAGCCATAAGGCTTTAATTGGAATAGGATCTAATTTAGGCTTTCCAGCAGAGAACTGTGTAAAAGCAATTTCATTTTTAAGCAAATCAAAGACAATTAGAGTTGCTGCGCAGTCGTCACTATACGAATCAGAGCCCATCGGAAAATCCGATCAGCCCTGGTTCGTTAACGCTGCAGTGGAAGTCCAAACAAACCTTAACCCCGAAGAACTTCTGCAGCATCTCCTTAAAATTGAGATTCAAATGGGCAGGGTCAGGAAAGAAAAATGGGGACCCCGAATCATTGACTTGGATATTTTGGATTATGAAGGGCAAATAATAAATTCTAAAACTCTCACCCTACCTCATCCTGAAATGGCCCAAAGACGTTTTGTGCTTGAGCCGCTCAGTGAAATTGCTGGAGCAACAATACACCCATTAAAAAATAAAACGATCGCAGACTTACTAAAAGAACAGCCTAAGTTTCCTGTAGTAAAAAAATTACAGCCATCATAAAAGGTCTACATTTATAGTTTCCATATCCCTTATTGCTTCCTCTTGTAATTCTACTAACGAAATTCTTTCTTCATCATTTTCCAAAATCGGAATTTTCCCTCGTGTGACAGGGCTCGCGGGCATAAAGACCGAGCAACAATCGGGCTGAGGTTCAATACTAACTTCATAAGTCTCAATCTCCTTTGCATACTTAATAATCCCTTCTTTGTTCATTGCTATTAAGGGACGCAAAATATTCATAGAGGTTACACAAGTCACAGCAGCAAGATTTTCGAGTGTTTGTGATGCCACCTGGCCCAGTGATTCTCCGGTAACCAATCCAGGCATTTCAAATTGTTTTGCAATCGCATCCGCAATGCGATACATCATTCTTCTATAAAGGACAACTCGATTCTCTTCCCTGCAATGGTCTCTAATTGCAACTTGGATGTCTTGAAAAGGAACAACAAATAGCTTTGCCCTACCTTGATAGCGATTAATGCTTTTTGCCAGTTTCAATACTTTTTCGTATCCCCCACGACCTAAAAAAGGTTGATTGTCAAAAAAGACGAAGTGCACTCTACAACCACGGCAAGCCATTAGATATGCCGCAACAGGACTATCAATACCGCCCGACAACAAACACAAAACATTTCCCGAGCTTCCTACTGGCAACCCACATAAGCCAGGATGCCTGTTGTCAAAAATAATTGTTTCGTTAATTCCAATTTCTATCTCAAGGGTAAATTCCGATTCCTTAATATTTACAATAAGTCCTTTGGAGGAAAGTTGAGTCATTATGCGTGAACCCACCTCAAAATTTATTTCTGGCGATGTGTGAGGAAAAGTCTTTGCTGATCGTCGCGTTCTCACACAAAAATTCAACTTATCTCTAGTGTTAAGTAAAGGCTCGATCCACTGAATACCCAACGCTGCCATTTTTTCAAAATCGGGATCCACCGAAATCCCAATACTAAAGGAAGCAATGCCTGGAATAATCTTTAATTGGTCCGTACACACTTCGACAGCGGACTTAGGTACGTCAACTAAAATTCGTCCTCTTGGCACTCGATACTCAATACCCTTATCCTTCGGTAAAGAACGTTTGATATTTTTAAGTAGGGTTTTTTCGAAATATTTTCTATTCCGCCCCTTTAATCCGATCTCATCGTATCGAATCAATATAGTTCTTTTTTCATTCATCGATCTATTTGTCTCTTTATAAAGGTGGGCAAAAGCTTTCGATAAGCTTCTTTAAAGGCATTAAGAAACTTTTCGACTTCATTTATTGTGTTATGCCGCGAAAAAGAAACTCTTAAGCTGCAACGTGCCTGTTCATCTGTCAAACCTATTCCAATGAGAATTTTAGAAGGCTCCTTCGAGTGGGCACTGCAAGCACTCCCCATACCCACATAAATTTCTTCTTCCTCTAAATGGTGCAACATGACCTCCCCTTCCACTGGCGGAAAACTAAAATTTACA
>JABJCF010000065.1 GCA_018665625.1 Nitrospina sp.
AAAAATCCAATAGCTCACGAAAAACAACCCTTACTATTTTACTCGTGAAAAATGCGGGCTAATCGTTGATTTATGGACTGTAAGAATATTGGCAATCATTGTCTGATTATGACCCGCTTTATAAAGGGCTTCCACTTGGTAGCCTTGGACTTGGGTAAGCTGTGTGTATTCATGCGTGCTCCTCTTACTTTTGTCGGTGAGAAAAACCGCAAGGTTACCGCAGTTTGACCTGCTAACAACCATCAGAGTTGCACTTGTAAGTTCAATTTGGGGATTTTGGCCGGCTATGTATCTTATCAATAAAAATGGGATGGTTCGGTACATGCATTTTGGCGAAGGTCAATACAAGGAGACCGAAGCAGCTATCGTTCATTTACTCAATAAGAAATACCCGACCTCGTAAGTAATGAACCTAAAAATTTAGCT
This sequence comes from Nitrospina sp., assembly GCA_018665625.1. The sequence continues at coordinate 427 of JABJCF010000065.1, forward strand.
ACACTTTCCCCATATTTTTAATGGCGGCTAAAATTTCTGGGACCTGACCCGCTTTCACTTCTTTAAGATGAGAAACATGAAAATGGTGGTTTAAAAAATAGTCTAACGCCTGCGTGGATTTGTTGCGGATACCCGGTCCATGTTTCCATAAATACATGATTAAACCGAGTTGCGCCATCGTCGCGACTTTGCGGCCATTACTGTGGGGGGGCAACGTAGTTTCTTCCTTTCTATATTCATTTCCCCAACCCAGACTTTTGAAATGATCGAGCAGCTCGTCGATCTGTTTATGGGAGAGATCTCGAGCAGAGGTTTCTCCAAACAACACGTTCAAAACCCCGCGATACAATTGATCGGTCAGTTTTAAATCGCGTTTGGCAATGTGAATTTTTGCAAGCTCGGCACGAGTCGGTCGACCCTGCTCAGGGTCAATTTGCAAATTCTTTCTCTGACTAGCAACAATTTTTCTTGGCATGGGGGCACTCCCAAACTCCTCATTAACTAAAATATAAGTCGAAAAATGGGAACTGGCAACGGGAGGTTGGTAAGCTATGAATTTGGAAGGAAAAAAACTACTCAGACTTGGCGGAAGTCTTTGCCTTGCATATGGACTTTCTTACACATTTCCATCAATCGGGAAAAAATGCGCGGGCCGATTTTTTCCTCTAAAGTGTAGCGGGTGCTGGCGCTAGAGAGTCCGTCTTTTTTATTATCTTCCTGACCAATTCCATTATCTAACTTGTCTTTAAAATTGGTGGTAACCAGTGTCACCTTATCGTCATCGTTATAGCGGGAGGAAATGAAATGATCGAGAATGGTCAGCTCCCAATCCGTATTCCTACCCTTGGCCAATTCATCGACTACCAATACCTTCACGTCAACATAGGGATTGATGAATTCTCCTTCGGAGATATCTTCTCCATAACCATGTCGAATGTCACGTAAGAGTTCGAAAAAATCGATGAACTTGCATTCCACGCCATGTTTTAAAATCAATTCCTTAATGATAGATACGGCAAGATGGGTTTTACCCAGTCCGGGTACACCCATGAAAATAAGGCCCTGACTGTATTGGCCTTTCATCTGAACAAATTCTTTGATGAACGTGCGTGACCGCGTTAAAGCGTCTTTCAATGATCTATGCTTAGACGTGCCAACTTCATAATTGTCTAGCCCCTCATGCACAAATTTTCCCGGAATCCCGGCCTGATTGAAGAGCTTTAACCTTTTATTAAACTCGGCACATTGGCATTTTCGAATTCGAGAAACTCCATCAGCATCCTCCTGCAAAATTCTTCCCGTTCCCTGGCAACTTGCGCAGTCGAAACACTTGCACGCTTTGGCTTGGACTTTGCCTTTCAGGTTGGACACTATATATTGGAGGTCGCGGCAGGTACTACAGTTTATCGCATTGGCGGGTTTTGTTTTCATGACTGAGATCGTTCCATTTCTTCTTCAACGAATACTTTGAGATAACTCAAACCCACTCTGGAAGATTGACGAGTGTTCTGCCTGCCAAATTCTTCGACTCCATTTTCGATGCCGCGACAAACAACCTTGACCGGAATTCCCCGGCCTTCCCATTGTTGAATAAGATCGTAATCGGTGGCAGAAAGTGCCAGTCCGGAATCTTTCAAGGTTAGAAAAAACTGTTCAACAGTGACAAGATAGTTTTGGTTTTCCTCAATCATGAAAATACTAAATAAAGGGAATAATAGGTTTGATGATTTGCATAATACTAAAACATTTCTAAAACAGCCAATATTCTTCGAAATCAATAATTTGATATAGGCTTTATTCTTTTCAATCCATTCAATTACATCATGCACATTCCCGTCTGGTGGAAATACCGGATAGAAAACCTTTTGAATCAATCCATCTGTGACAATCAGGGTTATTCTTTTTATGTAATCTGATGATTGATATTCAAAGGTTGGAAGATTCATTGCCCTTGTGAGCGCCAACTTCGAATCGTTGAGCAGCTCAAAGGGAAGATGAAGCCGCTTAAATGCTTCTTTTTGTTCTTCAATTGGTTGTGAGCTGATTCCAAAAACTTTGCATCCTGATCGCAAAAAATCTCCATGCTGATCTCGATAGGAACAGGATTGTGGTGTACATCCCCTTGCGCCAGGAATTTCACTCCAATCTGGCCCAGGAAGAGCATCAGGTTGTCCATTCATGGGATAAGAAAATAAAACAAACTTACCCTGGACCTCACCAATATTTACGGTATCCCCCGAAACACCTTTCAATAAAACTGATGGAATGCGGGCGTCCAACAAATGATCGCATGCACCATCATCAATGGGAACAGGCAGGTCATCTGGTAGTTGATACAGGTCTTTCACAATAAGAACGGAAAAGAGAAATTGGGATGGTTTTTTGCCTTAGGTGCTATTCCCTCAGCGCATCGGGATCATGCTAATGCCAGTAACGATTTACCCTCACGCTGGCCCCACGCCTAGTGGCTAACCCTTAATGTCTAGAATACTACCCAACATTTCGTCGTTGGCTTTAATGACATTGACGTTGGCTTTGAACGCTGCCTTGGACACGATTTGATCGACAATTTCCTCG
>JABJCF010000580.1 GCA_018665625.1 Nitrospina sp.
GGCACCGTTGGTTCCGTTTGTTCCATCAATACCGTTTGTTCCATCGATACCATTGTTTCCGTTAGTACCTGCTGCACCTGTTGCACCAATCGGACCTATCGGACCTATTGGACCTTGCGCGCCATCGGCACCGTTGGTTCCGTTTGTTCCGTCTATACCATTCGTGCCGTTGGTTCCATCAACACCCGCTGCGCCTGTTGCACCGATCGAACCTATTGGTCCTACTGGACCTTGTGCGCCGTCTGCACCTGGATCACCTTGTGGACCTTGAGGTCCAGGTGTTAACTCAATGGTGTCCACTTGTGTCTGAAGTGAGGCGAGCCCTGCTTGCAGTTGACGAATTTTTTTCGGGAGCCCGTTGCCACCATGATCATTGTCTTTACCTCGATCATTTTTCCTTTTCACCGCTTTTTTGATATTGATTTTTTTCTTGATGGTTATCTTGCCATCGGCCTTTTTTATGGTGATTTTCTTTTTAATTTTTTTCTTGATCACCTTTTTGTCATCAGCTTGTGCTGTTGTTATCAAGCCGCTATAGGGTATAGCCAGTGATGTAAGTGTAAATAGAATTGCAAGTAGAAAGGTGGTGCCCGGACGTATGATGAAATGCTTCATGAACTTTTCTCCCCGAAAAAGTAATGAATCTTTATTTTTATGTATTGAAAACTTTAAAAATTAAAATGATCTCGTAAGACCAGAAATATTTTTTAGTTAAGGCAGGATGCTTTCGACTTATCCATGTTATTGAATTGCCGAAATCGCTTGGATTATAGGTTTTTTGCCAGAAACAGGCAATGAAAAAAAGGGGGAATTGGATCCTTTTCGGGATAGGGATATGGCGTCTGAATTTTTAGGACAATCTGGCGAGGGTTGACATTGTTTTCTGCATGGGAGTACTCTGAAAACATGAAGATTCGCTCTAAAATTTTGAAACTTGTTTTTGCCATTCTGGTTTTTTCTCTGGTGGTTCCTTTTGCACCTTCGGTATCTTCCGCCAAAGCCAAAATATGCTGCAAGAAAAATTGCAAGAGCATGGAGGCTACGCCTCGGGCCACTACTCCCACGGCGGCCAGACATTGCAACTCGTCCAAAGATTCTTTGAAATGCAATAATGACAGCTGTCTGATTACGGATAAAAAGTCCGAATCTTTTTCTTTTGTTGTGGCTCATGACACGCAGCAATTAAACTTTTCTTTTGTTACCTCCCTTGGTAAGGAAATCCCACAAGGTTTTCAATTTGTCCCTGCAAAAGGGGCAGACAATAAGCAATTAGGCCCACCTTTCTATCTCTCGATTCTTCGTATTTAAAAACTTCCGTTTTTTTTCATTTTAATTACCTGCTAAAACTATAACTAAAGGCAACCCCCTCAGTACCCCTCGGGGCACGAAGGCTAGAGTGAATTATCACGTCCCCTTGTCAGGAGGAGGCTCATTTAAATAGCCCCCTGAAACGTGAGGGAATAAGCTTTTTAAAAAACGGAAGGTTTTTATGTTTATTTTGCGAAACATTTCTAAGCTGTTCGCCTACGCCGCATTGGTTTTGCTGGCCGTGAGCAATAGTTATGCATTGCCTATCAATAGCGATTTAGGGCTTACGCCTCATAAAGACGAAATAATTTTGAGAGCGCAGGCCCGCTACACTTTCAAGGGTGACGACCCGACCTCTCAAGACAGGGAGCAGGATATTTACTCAATCCCTTTAGTGGCTGTATACGGGTTTAGCTCCAAGGCTTCGGTGTTGGTGAAAGTCCCCATCATTTCCAAAGAGTTACGCACCATCAATTCCCCGGATCGTGGAGATACCGGACTCGGTGACACCACCGTATTGGGCAAGTACCGTATCTACACCAATAACTTCAAGGGCGGCACGTCACGGTTATCGCTGGTGGGTGGACTCGAATTGCCGACCGGCGACGACGATGAGCGCGACTCAGTGGGGAACTTGCCAGCACCGCTGCAATTGGGATCAGGCGCGGTGGATGTTATAGTAGGCGCCGCTCATACGTTTCAGACATTGGATTACCAATTGGATGCCGACCTTAGGTATAAAATTAATCGCGAGGCCAATCAATTCGATTTCGGCGATATTTTTCAATACAACGTCTCATACCAAAAACGAATTTTCCCAACGGTTCTTCCTGATAAAGGAATTTACAGCCAGTGGAATGCGCTATTAGAATTCAACGGTAGCGTCGCCGGGAAAAACGAATCGCTGGGAGTGAGTGTTGCAAACTCCGGCGGCCATTCATTATTTCTCTCGCCGGGAGTTCAATATGTGAGCCAAAGAACGGTTTATGAGTTTTCTTTTCAACAACCGATCTTGCAGGACCTGAATGGCAATCAACTGGAAACCGATTATAAACTGGCGTTGAGCGCACGGGTTCAATTCTGAGCCCGCAAGCGGGCGTTGCTTTTCCGTGGCTTGTTACACTTTTTAATGAAAATATTTGTCGGGTGTCTCAGTCAGTCGCAGCGAGGCATTCAGTCTACATATGAAAGGATTTTGAACTATGAAAAAGAATCTTATCGTTGCGCTTTTATGCCTCCTTTTAATTTATTTTTCGGGTGCTGATGTTTCAGCGAAAGACGCAACGCAAAAAGTGATGATTAAGGTAGAAGGACTTTATTGTCCGTTCTGCTCTTATGGTTTGGAGAAACAGGTTAAGAAGATTGAAGGATTCAAAAGTGTCCAGATTAATATCAAAGAAGGTACAGCGGAGATTGAATTCAAGTCCGGTGTGGAAATATCTGAGAAAGCCATTCTCACTGCGGTAGAAGATGCCGGATTTGATTTGGATGGCGTGAAATGGCTAACCGGGAAAAAAGCGCAATGAAAAACTATTTCGCAATCCTGTTAGTGACGGTTGTGTTCACTGCCTGCGCCCATGTTCCTTTAAACGTCTCGGTTCCTCCAGAAAGTTGGGGGAGTCAGGGTGCAGGCCCTGGGCAGTTCAATGAGCCCTTTGCGATTGCGGTGGATGCATCGGGAAGCGTTTATGTTGCCGACGCGCGTAACCACCGAGTGCAGAAGTTTACTGATGACGGTAAATTTATCAGCGAATGGGGTGGGCAGGGGAAAGAACCGGGGCAATTTGAAAGGCCGTCGGGGTTGGCAGTGGATGTTGAAGGGAATATTTTTGTCGCCGATTACGAACTCGATCGCATTCAAAAGTTTACTCCTGAAGGTGACTACTTGATGCAATGGGGGAGCTCGGGTAAGAATCCCGGACAATTCAATTCGCCCACCGGCATAGCGATTGACTCGCGGCAGGATATTTTTGTGACTGACACCTATAA
>JABJCF010000581.1 GCA_018665625.1 Nitrospina sp.
ACCCTTCCTGATTTTCCGCGAATGAGCTCCGCCGCATCTGGATTCTTTTTTTGCGGCATGATGCTGCTGCCAGTTGTAAATGCATCAGAAAGTTCGAGGAACCCAAATTCGCTTGAATTCCAAATTACTACTTCTTCACAAAACCTACTGAGATGCATCATAGCCAATGCGGATGCACTGCAAAATTCTGCCGCGAAATCACGGTCGGCAACGGCATCCATACTGTTATGAGAAATTTCAGGAAAACGCAAAAGTTTGGCAGTGATCTTTCGATCAATTGGAAAGTTAGTGCCTGCCAAAGCTGCGGAACCTAACGGCATTACATTGATCCTTTTATAGGCATCGAGAAAACGTTCTTTATCGCGAAGCATCATCTCTACATAAGCCAATAAATGATGCGAAAGCAAAACCGGTTGCGCACGTTGCAAATGAGTGTAACCCGGAATGACATGGTCAATATTTTTTTGCGCCATTGAAACCAAAGCCTTACATAAGCGGTTTAGCTCCCCAACGATATCATCAATTTCTTTTCGAAGATAAAGCCGAATATCAAGGCAGACCTGATCGTTACGGCTTCGCGCCGTGTGCAACTTACCCGCAACAGGACCAATAATTTCACGTAAGCGACTTTCTATGTTCATGTGGATATCTTCAAGACTATCACTGAACTCAAAACGTCCTTCATCGCATTCACGTAAAATCCTTTTCAGTCCTTTAATTATTTTATTCGACTCGGCAGATGTGATGATTTTGCAATGTGCCAGCATTTTGCAATGAGCAATACTGCCTTCGATATCACAGTCGTAAAGACGTTTGTCAAACGAAATGGAAGCTGAGAAAGTTTCCATCAATGCATCGGTTGATTGTTTGAACCTGCCACCCCAAAGTTTTTTCGCGGGGGAGGTGCTTGTTTTATTTTTCAGCGGGGAGGCCCCGCCGCCTGTTTTATTTTTCATTTATGTCTTTTCCGAGTTGCCCCATTCCAGCAGAGTTGGAGCATTATTACTTTTCTATAAATTGTTTATTTCCAATCTGGAATTCACATCAAAAAATGCAAATTAATGCCATGAAGCCTTAAACTTTAGGTTCGCTAGCACTGCTTCCCACGCTTAGTGGGGGGGTTAAGCGGCAGAGGGTGCGATGAAATCCCTTTTCTTATTCCCCTTGCCTTTCTCCACTATATTTACTCGTGTTCCACGGGGAACCATTTTTGCGAGAAAGTCGAGATACCAGTCCTGAATGTTGGGGCAACCCGCACTTCCGTTTCTCCAATCATAATTTTTCTTGAAGAATTCATTGACCTTGCTGACATTGACACCATGAATTCCGTAGCTTCCAGGAACGGGTTCTCCCAGTTTTTTCATTCCCATCCACCAGTGACCGATTTCATGGTCTTTATGTCCAAAGGGAATGGCGCGCACTCTTGTTTTTCCATCCAGTGTTTCTTTTTTGTACCAGGTGGGTTTGTAAGCTTTATTTTTTATTTCATATTCACCCACGGGAGTTTCTTCACCCGACCGGCCAAAAATCGATTCTATTTGTAAAATTTCTTCATCGTTATAATAAACTCTTAGTTCGCCACTCTCAATAACGCCCAAAAGATACCAAAGTTGCGGATTCTTATAATTATAGGAAGCAACCTTTTTCCCGTTGTACTTCAGGGTCATAAATTTTCCAGACTTTTCGTATCTTGCTTCTTTCTTGTTATAGACCTGTTTGACAATGTATTTTAAATTTTCCGTTACCTTGTTATTCAAAATCATTTTTTCAATTTGCTGGCTGAGCTCAGCATTGAATTTTCGCGTTTCTTCCAGCTCAACAGAAGTAATGGAAAGGTCGTTTCTTATTTGCTCAATTTCTTCCTTTGATACCAGTCCTACTTTATTTAAGCCCTGATACCAGGCCACATCTACTTTCTGTCGAGTTGGGTTATCCAGAAAGATTTGGTAAATTATCACGCCGCTTATAATCACCAGGGCGACCCCAGAAGCAACCAGCTTTAAGGTACTCTTTACATTGCTGGACAAACGATAACGCGCGACTTCGAATTTTACTTTTTTGTCTTTTTCTTCCAGAGCACCAAATGCAGCATCTCTAAATTTTCCCAGTAGGCGGGATTCAAGTTTCGAAAGTGGAAGGGTGCTGGTCCTCAGCTTTTCAATAATCCAATACAGGTTTTCCCGGGTCTTACGATCATAACTTCCGCTTGGGTCTTTTGTACCGATCAAATTATATTCTGTGACGGTTAAAACCGTAAGTTTGATATCCAAACCCGTTAAACCTCAAAGCAAAATAACCGGACTTTTTGTTCCGAGCTATAATTTAGGGGTAATTTACAAATTATAAAGGATTTCTGAATAACTTCAGCCGGCTTTTTTGGGCATCTTTCCCATCCAAAAAAGACGTTGAGGTTTTCTGTTCTTAGGCATTGAACAACGGCCTTCAAATAACGCACCTTTTTCAATGTTCAGATTAGGGGAATGGATATCCCCGGTGACCTCTGCTTCCTTGGTAATTTTGACTTTATCAGTGGCGCGGATGTCTCCCCGAACTACGCCTTTACATAAAACTTCTTCGGCAGCAATATTTGCAAAAACCGTAGCCGTTTTTTCAATAAGAACTGATTCCGCTACGATATCCCCAGAAAATTTCCCTGCTAAATGTATTTTCCCTGGATGATTTATTTTCTCGTTTGTTTCTGAATCTTTGCGATACAAGATTCCAAAAACCGAATTTTTGAATTTTTTGCGAAGTTGCTTTTCATCACCGGTACAAAAATCTTTTCCGAGGTTCAATCTTTTTATAATTCTAAGCAGTTTTTCCCTGGTTTCCTTATCATAAACACCCTCTGGTGTTTTTTTAGCTAAGAAATAGAAATCTTTTTCTGTTAGAACTTTAAGTTTTATATCTGTCATTGTAAAAAATCAACCCAAACTACTGGCTATTCTATTGAATCGGCTAGCCCAGGTTCCTTGCCCTTTTTTCTGTAGGAAAGCCAAAATTTCTTCATTGCGGTTAGACAAAGTGGGACAATTTTTATTGTCCGTAAGAATATTTTCCGCCACAAGGTTTATACATTTAGATAAGGAGCTATCTTTATTATAAAACAAGGTTCCGCGATTATTGGTAATGTTAATAATTTTGTGATGAGGCACCATTCCAACCATATGAATACGGTCTTTGTATTCTTCATAACGGTCCAAAGTTTCCAAATATTCTCTTAGTTGATCCAGGCAGCTCGAAATTTCCTTGGGCGATTGGCATCTGTTAAAAATAATTCCAAATTTCTTGTTACTTAAAATTTCCGTAACAGCCTCTTCTCCTCGGGTTGCGATCATTCGATTAACATAGGCCTTATCCAATCCTGTCAAACGGCCCTGCTTGAAATCTCTGTAAAAATCTTCGTAATAATCGATGAACGAATGCAAGGCATCAATGCTTCCATTAACCGCTATGCTATTGCTCATATCAAAAATGAAAAGGACCTGATCGATGGAATTCATCAATGAGGATAAATGGTTTACGCCACCCGCAGGAGTGTCTAGAACAACATATTTGAACCGGCCGATGAGCTCATTTACAAACTCCAAAAACAGTAACAGGAAAGCCGGTTCATTGATGCGTTTTCGGTGGTTTCTTTTTCCAAGAATAGGAACTTCGCCTCCCAGCAAAGAGAATTTATATTCCTCTATATAATTAATAAATTCATCTGCAACGGGGCGCGAATTATTTTCATGTTCTTTGAGGATCTCTTTAAAGTGATCCATGTTTATTTTTTTCAAAAGCGGTTTCAGGATCTTGATCTGGCTTACTGTATAAATTTGCCCACGCTCAAGAAACAATTCCTGCAACTGGTTTCCAAAAGCGAATTCCGAAAAATGAAACAACTCAATATTTAAATTTTTATATAAGGCCAGACTTTTTTGCAATTGTGCATTATCGCTTTTAATCTCCTTATCTAGATAAGCCTGGAACAATGTCAGGATTCTATATATGGATTGCAAAAAATCGACTTGGTACGTTTTGTTAGCCAGGGTTTCAAACAAATCGTAAAATGTTTTTCTAGGATGGCTTTCAAGAATACTTGAAATTGTAGGAAGACGTAAATCGAGATCGAACAAACACACGCTGTCCTGATCCAATGAGTTGCCCAACATACGCGTCAACGCCGCTGTTGTATTTATCGACAGCGTTGTTTTTCCGATTCCGCCTTTTGGGCCGATGATTGAAATTACCGGCATTCAGTCTTTCCTTTTCTTTTCATTTGATCCCGCAATCACCAGAGTTATTTCACCTCTCCAGTTGCGTTCTTGATTAGCGAGGTCTTCCAGATTTCCGCGGATCACCTCTTCATGCATTTTCGTTAACTCTCTGCCTATAGAAATTTTTCTATCACCAAACACCTTTAAAAGATCCCGCAAGGTTTTTTGAATTCGATTCGGTGATTCAAAAATTACAATCGTTCTTCTTTCCGCTGATAAATTTTCAAGCATTGTGGCTCTTCCTTTTTTCCTTGGAAGAAAACCTTCAAAAACAAATTTATCCATGGGGAGACCGGAAACCGTCAGCGCAGCCAAAAGGGCAGACGGTCCGGGAATGGCATTTACAGCGAATTCCCCATCTAACGCCGATTGCACTAAATGATAATGCGGATCAGAAATTCCGGGTGTTCCTGCATCAGAAACCAGGGCAATGCTTTCGCCTTTTTTAAGGCGACTCATAAATAATGGCCCTTTTTTAAACTTGTTATAGCTGTTGTAACTGGAAAGAGGTGTTTGGATTTCATATCGATTTAATAAAATCCGTGTACGACGGGTATCTTCGGCGGCAATCAAGGATACGCCACTCAAAATTTCCACCGCCCTTTGAGTGAAATCGCCTAGATTTCCAATTGGAGTACTTACAATATAAACTGTCCCCGGATCCAGGGTGCCCCTTTCCTCACTTTCCATAACCAGAATGTATTTTAGTCCCCAACCCTAAAAAACTCAATAAGTATTTTTAAAACAACAACTTTGAGCCGTTAGCCATCAACCGTTTTTGGTTTGGCCGGCAGATTTCTTTTCTTTTTCTTCTGTTTTTACCAGGGGAATAATTTTGGTTTCTTTTCCTGTCATATCACAACTTCCATCCAGCACTCCGCCCAACTCAATATATAAAGCCGGGGATTTTACATTTCCCACAACTTTGCTGGTGGAGTGAATTTCAACTTTTTTAGAAGCCATAACGGTTCCTTCCACACGGCCCATACAAATGACCGTGCCTGCAGAAATTTCAGCCATCAAGTGACCGGTTTCACCTATAATTAAAGTGTCCTCAGTTATGACTTGTCCCTCAAATTTTCCATCGATACGAACGGTTCCGTCAAAAGTGAGCGATCCGTTGAAAACCGTATCTTCGCCCATATAGGCTTTTATTTCCGTTTCATCTTTTTTCATGTTTGTCTTTTCCTTCCACATGAGAAACCCTACCTTTTTAAATTATTATTTTTTATTGCTTCCCATCAGGTTCTGAATCCGCTCCAAGTCGTCATCAGAGTAATAGGTCACAACTAATTTTCCGCCATTTTTTTTGGGAGAAATATCCACCTTTGTTCCCAACCTTCTTGCTAAATCCTTTTCGAGATCCTTAATAAAAATATTCTTTGCCGCAGCTGAAGAACCCTTCTTGTCGGCAGAGCCACTTTTTAATTTATTGACTCTGGTTTCAGTTTGTCGAACTGTCAAATCTTGTTTGATTATATCTTTTCTCAGGGCTTCCATTTGTTTGGAGTTTTCCAAACCAAGCAAAGCCCTTGCATGTCCCATGGATATTTTTTCAGAGACCAGATCCTCTTTTATATTTCGCGATAGTTTTAATAACCGCAAAATATTGGTCACGGCTGTCCTGCTTTTACCTACCTTTTCCGCGACCATTTCCTGGGTCAAGGCAAACTCGTTGGAGAGTCTGGCATAAGCCTCGGCTTCCTCTATTGGGTTCAAATCCTGACGATGGATATTTTCGATAATAGCTATTTCGAGGGATTGCGCATCGCTGACCTCGCGAACCACAGCAGGGATTTTTTTCAGTCCCAGTTTTTTAGAAGCACGCCAGCGCCTTTCACCCACGATCAACTCATAACCCGAGTCGGCCTTCTGCACAACCACCGGTTGCAGCACTCCATGTTCCTTAATGGAAGCCACCAGCTCTTCCAGTTTTTTATCATCAAAATGACTTCTGGGTTGCAGTCGATTAGGGGAAATTTCGTCAACCAGTAAATCGTTGGTCGATGAAGGTTCCGCTTCAGGGACACCCATTTCAAAGTCAGGGATTAGGGCATTTATTCCTTTGCCCAATGCTTTTCTGTTCATGCTGCCGAACCTGTTAAGGAAGTTTTGGGACGGACATCTGATTTCGATCTTGAAATAATTTCTTTGGCAAGTTCAACATAAGAGTCTGCGCCGCGCGACCGGCCCGCATAAAGCATGATTGGCTTGCCGTGACTGGGCGCCTCGCTCAAGCGGACATTTCTGGGGATGATACTTTTTAAAAGAAAATCGCTGAAATATTTTTGCACTTGATCCTTTACCTGGGTTGCCAGCAGGGTTCGCCCATCAAACATGGTCAACAATATACCTTCAACTTTTAAATCAGGATTGATGGATTTTTTTACAAGTTTTAATGTTTTCAGCAAATGGCTTAGACCCTGCAAAGCATAGTACTCGCACTGCATTGGAATCAATACGGAATTGGAAACGGCCAGTGCATTCAAAGTTAAAAGCCCCAATGAGGGCGGGCAATCAATGATCACAAATTCATATTCATCTATTCCCGTCAGAGCCTGCTTCATTACCTTTTCCCGAGACTCCCTGTTCACCAACTCAATTTCCGCCCCGGTCAAATCTACTCTTGAAGGAATTATTTTTAGAGTTTCAATTTCGGTAGAACAAGTCACCTCTTCCACACTTGCCTCACCCATCAATAACTCGTAAACACCCTTGGCATCTTCTTCAACACCCAGTCCACTCGAGGCATTGCCCTGCGGGTCCACATCAATTAATAGGACTTTTTTGCCCGAAAGGGCTATTGATGCTGCAAGATTGATGGCTGTGGTCGTTTTTCCCACACCACCTTTTTGGTTTGCAATGCTTATTATTTTGCTCATGATGCCTAATATTCGAGGTAAGCTTTCTAGAAATTAGCATAAATTCAACTTTCTACCAAATATATTTCATAGATTCTGACCCACATTAAACCTGGCAATGGGAGCCATTGTTTCACGTGAAACAATTTCACCCAGCCCAAACCCACACGAATGTTTCACGTGAAACATTTTTTAGGAAGCGTATTTTTTAAAAACCAGCAAGCTTGATTTCTTATTGTTGAAGCCGGTAACCACCACTTCCTGTTGCAGCAAAAAATTATCAAGGGTCTGATTGATTTTGATTTTCTCTTCGGGGTCCTTCTTCAATACAACCCTCCCGTCAATTCTCAAAAACCTTACTGCCAAGCTCAAGCAGCTCTTAATATCGGAAACCGCCCTAAAAATAACTGTATCAATCTTTGAAGGGATAGAAATATTTTCTGCTCGCTCATTGATCACAGTTGTGTTTTCGAGGTTGAGTTTATGCGCTGCCGCTTCAAGGAAGCTGCAGCGTTTTCTTTGGCTTTCGACTAAAACGGCTGTAGTTCTGGGATAGACTATCTTAATAGGAATGCCAGGAAACCCGGCGCCACTGCCAATATCCATTAATCGGTCAGTAACGGATAATACCCGGACATATTGTAATGAATCAAAAACATGACGACTTAATATGTCCTGGGGAAGTTTTTCAGAGGTGAGATTTATTTTCTGGTTCCACTTTACTAGCAGGTCGAGGTAGGATTGGATTTGAAGCTCAATTTGCTCAGGGGGAGCATCGGGGGAAAGGTCTAAACGGGGGTCTTGTAAAATTTTTTTTATATTCATTATTTTGGCAATGGATCAACCCAAAATATTTTTGAATTCTTTGGTTAGCAAAGGGACAATTTTAAGGGCATCCCCGACAATGCCATAATCCGCAATTGAAAATATTGCTGCGTGGGGATCAGAGTTTATCGCAACGATACACCTAGAGGAAGACATACCTGCCAAGTGCTGAACAGCACCGGAAATCCCGCAGGCGATATATAAATCCGGAGAAACCGTCCTGCCAGTTTGTCCCACTTGGTGTGAATACTCCTGCCATCCGTTATCCACTACAGGACGAGAGGCGGCCACCGCAGCACCTAAAACCTCCGCAAGGTCTTCCAGCATTTTAAAATTTTCGGGTGCTTGCATACCCAATCCACCAGATACAATAATCCGTGCCTCGGTGACATCAAGCTCCGCGCCGACTTCGCGAGCCAGTCCACTAACAATTTTTGTAAAGTCTGGCAGGTTTATGTCTTCTTTTATTATGGTACCTTCTCGGGTCTCCTCGGGTCCTGCGCCTCGAAAAATGTTTGGGCGCAAAGTAATCAGGTAGGGTTTTGCCCCGCTCAATCTACACAGAGAATATGCTTTTCCAGAAAACACCGGCCTTTTGACAACCACTTCTCCATCAGAGAGTTCAAGGTCAACACAATCCGTTGCCAATCCAACATCCAGCCGAGTAGCCATCTCTGCGGCTAGTTCCTTGCCGTTATTTGAAGCGGATAACAGGACAAGGTCAGGCTGAGTTTTTTCAATCTCTGCTTTCAACGCAGCCGCGTAGGTTTCGTGTGTATAGGAAGCGAAATCCGGATTCAGGCAGATCTTTACCTCATCCGCACCTCCCTGAATCAGTGGATCTACATCGACCTCGGCATTATTGGAAAAGTAATATGCAACGACTGAATCCGATAATTTACGAGTCGCATTTAAAACTTCAAAGGTAACCGGTTTGATTCCATTTTGATCGTGCTCGATGACAACGGCGATGGTAAAATTTTTATCCAATACGTACTCCAGAATAATTTTCTAACATTGAAAAACAGGAAGGATAACCCAGCTACAAAAAAACTACAACGGAGAAACGAAATGAGGGAGGGATCGAAATGGATAGATTTAAAGCGCCATTTTAGACTAAGCCTAATATGGAATTTATTTTACATCAATACTTGCCAGGAGGCCTGAACAGAGGTAGATCAAGAATCCACTCAACCTCCCATATTTCCCCTATTGTACCCAAGCCAAGGAGAAGGACATAAGCAACAAGAGCTCCCAGCCCCAGCTTTTCTTTATTTTTTTGAAGAAAGTTTTGTTCACGGGTGTTGTCAGACGCTGAAGTTTCATTCATTTTGGCAAGGCCTTTTTAAATTAAATGATCTTTTCTTCTTCACGGATTATTGTGGCCAACTGTTTAGCAATATCTTCATCCGAGCCCTCAAGAATTATTCCTTGTTTTCTTTCAGGAGGCAAGGACAGTTTTACCTCATGCAGCTTGTTATTTCGCGGGTCCAGCAATTCCTCATTCAGGCCCAGATCAGAAGCTGCGAGGTTTTGAATCTCTTTTTTCTTAGCTGCCATTATTCCTTTGAGAGAAGGCAGTCGAGGCTCATTCAAACCCTTCTGGCAAGTTACGAGAAAAGGAAGAGGCCTATTTTTACGAATCTCACTACCACCTTCAACCTGCCTTGTGATATCAGCCGTTTGAAAATCTTCAGAAAATTGTAGCTGGGTAACAACGGTTATGAACGGTATCTCCAACAACACGGCCAGCGCAGGACCAATCTGAGCCATATCATCATCAACCGCTTGCCTACCGCATAGAACTAAATCGAAGGTTTGCCTTTGAATTGCTTTTGCCAGAACTTTGGCAACCAGAGAATTGTCCAGACCTTCAAACAAGGGATCCGATATATGAACTGCCTGGTCCGCTCCCATAGCCAAGGCTCTCTTAAGTGTTTCTTTCACGCTGTCCGGTCCCAGTGAAAAAACGATAATCTCAGATTCGGGTAAAGCGGTCTTAATACGAATTGCTTCTTCCACTGCAAACTCATCGTATGGATTCATGATGAGTGGACTTCCAGGAGAAACAACTTTTTGATCCTGAATTTCGATTTTAGCTGCAGTGTCCAACACCTGCTTAATGCAAACAATTATTTTCATAAAAATACGTCTAATTTTTAAATAAGTCTATCCACATTATGGCATTGAATTATAAATTAAAAAAATTTTACTGACGCCTCCAATTATTTTAACATTTTACTCATCTTCTTAAGACCTGCTTTAATATGGCCTCTCAAGGCCTGACAACTGATCTTCATAATTTTTGCAGCCAGGTTTTTTTTGATCCCTCCAAAAAATACAAGTGAAACAGCAACCATCTGACGATCAGTTAGCCCCATACTGCCAATGTCCATCGTTTGCTCTTTAAGATAAGAATATTCGTCCTTAGATTTAAATTCCAGAGAAGGATTTTCGAGGTCCTGGTAATTTCGAAGGATTTCAAGCTCATCGGGCGGAAAATAACTTAAATGATAATCACTCTCCTGATTCAAATTGTCTTCCAAATTTTTAACTCGAACCAAATCAGACATTCCAGTATTTCTCCAAATATTTTTTAAATTGATGCCCTTCATAAGCAACAAAGTAGAGAAACCATTTTGGAGGCCGAGGCTCAGACAAGTCTGAAATAAATTTTCGTGGCAAAGAATCGGGCAATCCAGATACAGGTACTCCATTAATAAAAACTTTATCTTGCGAAACTGATATCCGCCAATATTCCCGGCCTATTCGAAAATGAAACCATAAAGCGTCCAAGGGTAATTTATTTTTATATAAATAGTTTCCGCAATAAAGACATCTCCACCCAATGTCTGTCCGGTATAATCCAAGCAAACCACAACCTCTTTGGATCTCTTCCCCATTTTCCAGATAATAATATTCCTGGCGACACTCTTTCAAATTGTAGTTTTGTTTATTATTGTTCCGCTTAAAAAGGATATTTTTAATTTGAATCTTTGCCATGAAAAACCTCCCAAAAATGGAACATAAAAAAGCAAGCCACACTATTAAAGCCAGTAATTTTTCTATATCAAATTTGTTTGGTATAGATTATTTCTATACTTTTAAAAAAATAAATAACCCTTTAATTTTTTATCCATTTTAGTGCTATAATTAACCAATTTTGAATGTACAAGACCCCTAAACACTAAAAAAACTTTTAATATTATTCTAAATCCGATAATTTTTAGATTTACCATAGAGTTTCGGAATAGGGACAACTTTCACATAACCGAATATTAATATGGGACATAAGTCTCATTTTGTCAAGTTTTTTTGATAACATGCATAATAAAAATAGGATCTGGGAAAGAATAGAGGTTTTACCGGGCAGTGATAATCTGGCTGAGTTTTGCCGCCAAGTTGGTTTAAATTATGAAAATTTCAGGAAAAGCTATCAGAGAAATAACGGACCCCCTGATTCCCTTACTTTAGAAAAAATAGCAAATCACTTTTGTCTCAACCTAAGCTGGTTGATAACAGGTAAAGATTCACTAACCCCCATCAATCAAATTGTCGGAAAAAAATTAAAAAATTATAGAAAGGCGAAAGGCTGGTCTCTTGAGGAAATGGGTCAATATCTTTGTATGATTCCTCAGGTTTTAAAATATTATGAAAATGGAAGCTGGCCGATATCATCTGATCTATTGAGCAACCTATCAGAGAAAATGAATATGCCTCCTCATGAGTTGATTAAAGAGGGGTACTCGAAACCCGTTCAAACACCAGAACTAAAATTTTTTCAGCCGGAAAGCTTATCAACAGCACCAGAAATAAAAAGTGAAGAATACGTATCTATACCTCTTACAGACTCTTCTATCGCTGCAGGTCAACCTATTATCCAAGAAGAAAATATTGATGACTATGTTCTATTACATATTCGGGCAGCAGGAAAAAGAAAAAATCTGGTGGCCAGCCGAGTCGACGGAGAATCCATGGAACCGATGCTTCATTCTGGAGATATTGTCGTTATTGACCGTGATGACAAAAAGTGGTCAAAAAATCGAATCTTCGCTATTTTTTATGAAGGCGGTTTGACCGCCAAGTATTTGGAGCGGCAGCAAAACCTGCTAGTTTTAAGACCCATCAATCCCCTTTCCCAGGTACAGATAATAAATCTGGACGAAAACCCAGACCCGGTGGTAGGCCGAGTAATTGGAGCGTGGAAAGAGCTATAAATAGCTATCCTATTGCATTTTTTAGCTTTACAACGAATCCATGTCGGAATAATATTACCTATGGACGATAAGAAAAAAGATGATGGCCCACCCCTTAAAATTTTACTGGCAGATGACACGGCGGTAAACGTAGCATTAGCTACTAAACTGATGAAGAGAAGAGGCCACGATATTACAGCAGTCGAAAATGGTCTCCTGGCTTACGAAGCTTTTCAAAAGGAATCTTTTGATGTAATTCTTATGGATATCCATATGCCCGTTATGGATGGATTAGAATCAACTAAAAAAATAAGGGAGTTGGAATCCTCAGACCCTTCAAAAGCCCCCACCCCAATAATTGCAATGACCGCAAACAATGAGCAAAGCGATCACGAAAACTATTTAAACAATGGAATGAACGGAATCATTACAAAACCTTTGGAGATTAAAAAGGTAGTTTCGCAAATTCGTGAGATCATTGAAAAGTTTTTATCCCAATCCTAATAAACAAATTTTCATTGTTCACACCGCAGCAATAGCTTCCTTTTGAAAATAAATAGTAACAACGAGTTTATCTCCCGTGTTGACAGAACCTACCTGAGTAAATTTCAACCCCAACCGATCACTGCTAGAAAATAAAATACCTGTGGCAAGAGGAGTTTTTTCAAACTGATTACCATCGGTTAAAACCGCTTCATTGTTTTGCTCCGTTGAATTTTTTAATATATCTATCTTTAAATTTTGCCCGGTCGGAGGTATCTGGGAAAAGATTCCTATAGCCCGAACAAAAATGTTTTCTTCAGGAATAAATCCATCAAAAAAAACAATTCCATTTTGAGCCGCATCTTGGGCAGAAATAGTAAAACAAAATAAATTACCCAAATCATCCACTGCATATGCAAAATCAGAATATTCATTATCCCAATTTAAATCACCCGGCCCGGGTATTGCCAAATTCAAGTTTGTTGTAAAAGTATTAGTCATTCATAACCTCAAGCGTTATAACATTCCAACTTTAATATATTTTTTTAATCAATTTCTTTCTACTCCTGCAAACCCACTAATTCCAAAACCCTGCAACCCAAATCCATCATTTCCCACAACCCCTCCCATTTGTCTTGCAAGAATTCTTACCGTATCCATTCTTTGTTCAATTCCAGAACCTACAGCTCTCCCCGACCCAAGAACAAGCGCATGCACTTTATCAAGTTCATGAATTGGAGGATTGACCTGAAGGATATCTCCTTTTTCAACTTCCATATTGTCCAAAAGTAATCCTATTTCGTATACATCCCTTGGCTCCTTTAACTCCTGCAAATAGTAGTTCCCAATGTCGGAAGCCATAGCTTGATGACGAATCCAATTAAAGTCAAACTCCCCCGGCTTTTCTTTGGCCCCAAACTTATTTTGAGAATCTAAATCCAGGAAGGCTTCCACTGCCTGATAATCATTACTGGTCCACTTCCTGTTAAACCTAAGGTCCAATTTATTCACAACATTATTTATAGGGTTTCGCGTAACCTTAAACTCAACCACACCATTTGAATCAATTAAAACCATATTTTCTGAAATGACTTTATCAACAACAGTTTCCGAGGTAGATAAGTTTAAAGGTCGAAAAAGGATTTTAGCCTTACCCAAATCCCAGTAAAAATAGGCCCTGCATTCCTTTCCCCATTGTTGCCATAAATCGGAAAAAGAAACTTTTTCCTGAACAATGCCGCCAAAAAAATAACCGGAATTACCAAATAAGGTTCCCGCCTGGTCAATGGAAGTAAGGTCAATTAGAGAGGCGTCCAACTTCAAACCATGAAGAATAGACCACTTAAAAATATGGTCTGGTCGTTCAATCAATGAATTTGAAGTTCCTGTAATAGTCGCTGCCGCATCATCTTGAACTCCTTCAATTTCCGCAGAAACTTCATCAGTAAATTGAATTCTCCGTCTTGCATATTCCACCTCATAGGCCAAATGCACAACAAATGCCGTACGTCCATCGCTTGAACCATTATATTTAACCTGGCTTTCTCGATCTTCGAACCAGTTCCAATCACCATTTACATGAGACGAAATGTCAAACAGATCTATAACGCTGCGCGTGGCTTTTTCCGAAGTGGAGTTGACCGCCGGATTGGAAACATGCTGTGAAACCTCCCCAGCCTTAGAGGTTGAAATATTTGTGGGTTGGGTAGAAACAGAATTTACCGATGCCATGGTAATAACCCGTGTAGCAGACCTTATATAAAAACTAATAAAACTGGTATTATGACCAATAACGATGGTATTGCAGGCATTATCAATATTTCCCCCGGTAGAATAAGTCTGTGTTGTACCGCTAATAGACCAAAGTTGATAACCAAATGAAGAATTACACTGTGAAGTCGCAGAAACCGCTTTAAAAGATCCGCCTGCAGCGGTACCCGTCCATTCAAATGCTATTCCATATTCCGCTGTTGCCCATGTGCCGGGACCGGGGTCAGCGAAAGTGAAAGTATGTGTCTGTCCAGATGACAAATTAATCACTTGGCCACCAACGCCCGACAAAGCATTTTGTGTAATTTTAGGGGGCAAAGATTCTGAATGTTGATGCTGAGGGTCGGTAATAGGAAAACCCAATGTATCCAAATGAGTATGAGTAATATCGGTGGTTCCGCTGGCCACCACCACATCATCTACAGCCGGGGCCGATAAGTTTCCCACCTGCCCCACACCTGTAATGTGTGCTGTTAAACTATCATTAGGTAATTTTTCTTCTACAAAATGTTCAACCCTTAAAAATACTTTTCCAATTTCTCCAATATTGGGTAAATTGTCGGTTTGCTTTAAAGAAAGGGTATCGTTATTCTGATTAATTTTGGCGTAATTGGTCGGACTATTAGGAATTGTGGCATTTGTAGGGTCAACGGCGTTATTTCCAGAACCAACTTGGTCGTTCTGCGCTTGAAGAAATTTAGTATCAATAGAATCAGATTTTTTGGGTTTCGAATTGAAAACCACCTCGCCTAAATTTACATCCGTAGAATAATCTCCAGAATCAGCAAGATGCCCGCCAACCTTCACATTGGCAATTTGTTTGATAGGATATTCCGGATCACAAAATAAATATCTATGATCTGTAACTTTTTCCAAAACCGAATCGTCGGCATAATGAAATTCATTAATACCGCTACAACCTAAAAACTGGGTAGAATTAATACTCGTGTAATCAACCCCATCATCATTTACCACTAGTGTCCCAGAGGAAGGAAATTTTTCAGTTGATGCCACGGTCAAAATCGTTCCACCAGGGGTGGCAACAGAAGTCAAAACGGTCTGCTGAGATTTCCGCACCAGTATCCCAGGAGCATCATCAACAGCCCCTATAACAATGGGTTTAGTTATTCCAATGGAATCTTCAGGTGCATTCGGGTAATCCTGAAGGTTAATAGAGTTTCCTAAAATCCCTGCACCATAACTTTCTGAAATATCAATTAAATCAAAAGTACAAGTAGCCTCATCATAAGCGATGGGATCACCCATACGAGCTACAAAAATTTCAGCCAAATCAGAACCGGCGAGCCCTTCTCCCGCAAACCATTGGTAAACTTTAACCGTAGCAGCCTCCGGAGGACGATTCCGAAACAAATGAGAAAACCTATTTCCCAAACTAAAAAAACTTACAGGAACATTTACAACTTCAACCGTAAGGCTAGCTCCTGAATTTGAAGTAAGACGATCCGCTGTAACAAGTCTATCAATATTCCCCATATCCTTAACAAGAGGAAACCAATCTACTCCATCAATATTTATACCCTTGCGATCGGTAAATCGCAGAGTCAACGCAGACAATCCATTCATTGCCGGCCAATCGATTTGCATCAGGTTGATCGGCGCATTCGCCTTTTTATTTCGGGCTGCTGTAAAACCCGTAGTAAAATCCGTTCTCATTATTTTTCCTCAAAATAGGCATTTAGGCAATTGTCTTTTTACCCGTTTCAATAATTTCCAATTTGTCATCGATAGTCATTTGGTTGGACCGAGTCCTTTGGGATATTTCTTCCTTTAAACGTTGCTTTAAAATAGCCATCAATTTCTCTTTCCAGTCTTCCCGCTCACGAAGTTGCCAATAAAATTCTGATCGAAGAGGAATAGATTTAATAAAAGCCAATGTCCCATCTTTATAAAAAACTTTTATGGGAAACATTTGTCTTTGACCAATTTCTTGAATTTCTTCTGCATCAATTTCAAACGAGAAATCGTTCGGCCTACAATTGCTCCAATCCAACATTTTTATCTCCTATTGTTTTCGCAATTCAATCAATCCTGAATACTTTCCAAAAATTACTAATTGAAAATTAAACGAATTCATCCATCTAACGGTGTGTAAGGTTCCCATTAGGTCTTCATATTCAAAACTTTCAAACGATTTTTTGACCGTCTTAAAAAAAACCAACGCAGCGTCCCGGTCTACCTGACTCACCCGGCTGAAAGAAAGAGAAAACAATTCCTGGAATTGTCCTTTATCCTGGACATAAAGGGTCCCACCAGACGTAATTGAGGTAACTTGCTCAGGAAAATCCACAGGCTCCAGCGCAGGATAATCTGGAACCGTTTCAGGTACCCATTGAACTATCGAAGATGCTTTCGTTGGAAAATAAAAAGCAAAACTCATAAACAAACTCCAAAAGCAGAAAATTAACGTAAATTTTGGAAATTACATTGATTGATAAATAAAATTTCGGGTTAACCCTCATTTTTATTTTTTAAATTAGATAACTAGTCTGCTCATTGATAATTTTTCCAATCACTGAACCATAAGTCGTATCTTCAAGAATTTGAAATTCTGCATTGACCTTGACAACTTCTCCATCCCGACCTTTTTTTGCTTCTTTGTAAACTACTTTGGGAAAAATAATGTCGCAAGAAAAACTATATGACCCGGATCCTCCGCCAATAACCGAACCGGTGATGGGAATATTCATTACATATTCGATGCCGTTAATCAGTCCGGTTTTGTGCGTATCGTCTTGCATTTCCAGAGATGCGGATAAACTTTGTTTGAACTTATCGCCCCGTTCCACACGGCTTACATAGCTGCTGCTATCCCCCATTTCATAAATAGTTTGAGCTTGGTTATCAATAGTCCATTCGAACGATTGTAAATCCCCCTTGAGTGAGGTGGGGCTACCAACAATGGCAAGATCACCAGAAGCAACAGACCCGGAAAGGGAACCGCCTCGCATAAAGTTAACATCGCCATAACGCAAATAAGATTCGCCAACGACTGTGGGCTTAGAATCGACACTGGGTTCTTCCTTCCCCATACCACCGAACTGAGCTTCGAGTTTTACAAAGTCGCCCCGTTCGCCACTAACCTTTACAGATTTTCCAAACAACCCACTGAATCGTTTTGCAGCAATTCCGTCATACTCCACCATCGTCAAAGAAGGCAGGGTAATACTAGTCAAGTCTCTCTCGATATAATGCCGATAAACGCTTGGATCATTGGCAATATCCGGTTGATCTGTTGTGACTTTTCCCATAACCATTGCTAAAAAGTGCGCAAGATTATGAGGCATGGCCCGTTGTTGATGGCTGCCATCAAGTTTCCAATTGAGAATTTCCTGGTTTGCGGGTTCATTCAGTCCAGTCACCTCATTTTCATCAGTCTGAACCTCATTGGGTTGGACATCGGTAATCGGTCCTTCAAAATTAAAGGAAGTCGCTAGTACTGCCGGAGTTCCATAGGTAGATTCTTTTATCGTGGAAAACCCACGCCACCCTGTGGTGATTCTTTTTGTAACCATAATTTTATCCTCAAACTGCAATAGCATGCAGTCTTCGTTAATATTTTTAATGAATTATTAGAATGGAATTGTTATTTCAATTTGGGCTGTTGTAGTAGAAATAAAATAATAATATTCCCCTTTTTTAAATTGCTCATCGGTAGTGCTAACGCTTTGCACGAAAGCATCAATTCCAAGATTATTTGTAGAGCTTTTCTGTTTATCAAGAATCCGTTCAATATTTTTAACTATCAAAAGATTTTCTTCAATTCCGGTTTGTGCGTTGCGCATTTGGTTAACCGTAACGATCTGCGCTGGAACAGTTTCACGAATTTCATTGGTAGTTTGAATTTCCTGTTGCTTGGCTCCAGAATTGGGAATAACAGCAATAGCCGGGAGATCCTCTTTAGAAAAATACTGTGCGTCCTTTTCATCCTGAATCGAGAATCCTCGCTTATGAATTTCTATGGTTTGAACGTTATTCCCTACCCAGGTATCGTTTTGTAAGGTTGTTTTAATGGCATTACCTAAAGCCGTGTAATCCGTCACCACTACTCTCCACAAAATAAGTTAATCTAAGGTTTAAACTGCTCCTTAAGTGCTTCTGCAAGTTTTTCATCTATTTTAAAAACGCCATCTTCTACCGCATCTCCAAGAACGCGAAAAGCCGGAGTTCCAGGATGCTTTACTTCTTTTGTGGGATGTTTAGCTCCCGGCCAAAACAAAACTTTATTGCCTTTGGGTCTAATAATATGCGGCCGGCTACCAAACTCAATAATACCGGCGATAGGAGAATCGCTTTTCACAGTCCCGATGAAAGAAACCGTGCCGTCTTTAAATTCCGATTCGATGGACTGAAAATAGGCTCCGGCTCTTTTCCCGGGTTTTTTTTCTGGAGAACGCACCCGCTCTTTTGCAAGTTGCTCAGCCTCATTAGTAACCCTTCGGCCTGTGGCGCGTGCCACTTTTTTCAAACCAATGGAAATGTTTTTAAACCAGTTTTTAATTTTCTCAAACGAGTCAAGTTGAACAGTAATGGACATATCAATTTATTTTTTAAAGCTGAACCAGCCTATAAGGTTCCCAAAGCATCCGCACCAGGGGAGGTATAGGTATCTGATTCATCTCCAATAACCCTGAAGTTGATTCATCAGATTCGTATAACTTGGATTTATTTGCGAATAACAGTTTTATCCATTGCAACATGCCTTGCTTGATTCCTTCCGAAACATCACTGACAGTGGATCCATAGCCCGCTATAAACTCAACTTCAACAGAACTGAACTTTCTGAGAGCGGTGGGCCAAGAACTATTTTCATTCAAGGCTATCCTTCCAGGGGATGGAGCAGCATCAACAAAATAGTTACTCGAATCAAAAATAGAAGCGGAATTTTCTGTATCGTAAGTTTTTATAAATATAACCGACTGCATGGGCGGTCGTGGAATAACGATGACTCGTCCATTTAAGCTTTTGGTCCTGTTCCCGGCTCGAAAATAAAAATCATCCAACCAGAGTGTCCAGGTTTGAGTTAAAAATGATCGGCCAGTCCATTCTTCAGCACGTTGACGAATTGCAGTAATCATCGATGCGATCAAGGTGTCATCGTTACCATCATCAATACGCAATAGATTTTTAGCTTCGGCAACCGTAACCGGCTCCAGAGAAGGTGGAGTTTTAATTTTTAAAGCCATTTTTATTTAGCCATTTTTTTGCGGGTTCTAGCTCTTTTATTTTCGGGAGCTTTACCCAGATTTTTAGATTCCATATTTTTGGCCCAGCGCTTGCGAATAAAAACTTTTGCAAGTTCGTCAGGAATTTCAACAATATCTTCCGCGCAATATGTGTGGACTGAAATACCATCCGGTGACCCTTGTCGGGTTTTAAGCATTTTAATTTTCATATAAACTCCCGGTATCCCCTTTCCCGGCAAACCGGGAAAGGGAAAATTTAAGATCAATTAACAGGAGCAAGATGTGAAATGCCACGAACAACCAATGCAGCAGACTGCGCGCCTGTGGTAGCCCCGCTAATCGTTAATACTGCACGAAGGTATCGCTTGTTGCCCCTGTACCCAACACGCTGATTGGTATCAGAAACTAAATCAACCAATGAACCCTGCTGATCGTTTGCACTAACATCACTCCAATTAGAATTATCATCTGATTCCTGAATCTTCGGAGTATGAGTACCATCAGTAACCGTACCCAAACTGAACACTATGGCCGATCCATCAAAACCACGAAGGTCTACACCTACCCCATTTGCATCTGCTATGTAGTCATCCGGATCAATAGAGTTGACAACATCAAAATTATTTTTAATATCTTTCATTTCCTTCTCCTTTAAAGTTTTATTTGAACCCCCCTCCCCTTAACGGGGGAGGAGCAATCTTCCCTCTGGAAAGAGGAGGGGATTGTGATTACGCAGCAGTTTTCTGAATGGCAAAGGCTTCGAAATTCGTCACATCGCCACCAGTGCGTTTCGTGGTGTAAAACAAGACAAAGGGTTTGGAACTGAATGGATCACGTAGAACACGTAATCCCATCCGGTCAACAATGGTATAAGCTTGACTAAAATCACCGAACGCTACAGATAAAGAATTAGCAGCGACTTGGGGCATATCTTCCATACGTTCAATGGCATGACCCAGCAACGTTTGCGGTTCACCTTCTTGAAAACCAGGTTGCCAAATATAAGAACCACTCGAATCTTTCAGTTTAGAGACTTCTTCAATCGCACTTCGTGACATGAGCCACTTTGCGCTCGGTATGTATGGGCTTTTCAAAGCATAAAATAGAGTACGGAGCCCATCAGCGGTCAGTGCGCTGGCATTTCCAGTATTAACTTGTTGCACTTCTCCCGGGTTGGTGGTGCCCGACGTGTAGGTAAGAATTCCACGGGGTTTTCCAGAACCATCGCCGTTTATGAACGAAGCATTTTCTATGCGCGACATTTTGTCCGCTATCTTCATCGATAACCAGGTTTCGACATCAATGCGCGAAT
Organism: Nitrospina sp.; assembly: GCA_018665625.1. Next base: position 20,914 of record JABJCF010000581.1, read on the forward strand.
CATCGAGCAATGTTTGCGTAGCTTTTGGCATCGCGTAAAGTTCATGCACTGGAATACGGCGCACACCAATCTGCGGCGTGTTTGTTTCTGGACGAGCTGCACGCTCACTGGTCCAACCACTATCCGCCTCGTTAAGATCTTCAGGAATTTCCAATGCATCACTGGAAATAGTTTCTACCGTAGCAATATTACGCATCGGGGAAGTTTCGAAAACTTTCTGCACGGCACGTTCAGAAATTTCAGGAGTCATCCAATATCCACCGTCCGGGTCACTATCCGAAGAAAGTAATTTGACTTCATCCGCAGATAATAGCCCTTCCCCTTTTCTCAGGTAATGCACCACCGCCTGCTTTCTTGCACTTGAGTTCGGGTCCAATTTTTCATGCTCTGCCATTGCCGGGCGATTCAATTTGGTCTCAACTTTTTCAATGCGTTGCTTCACTTCCGTAAGGTTTTGAATCTCTTTTGCAATACGGTCTACCTGTTCTTCCAAAACCGGGTCGGCATGTCCTTTTTTCTGAATTTCCGATAAACGCTGGTCGTTTTTGGTTCTGTGCTCCAAAAACGCCTGATTGAGCTCTTCCACGAGCTGTTTGATCTCTTCCATGTCATTCTCCTTCAAAAAGAAACCCCCGCAAGCCCCTTATAAAAGTCCCTATATAATAAGGAACCTTTTCATAATTATTTGGGCCAAACGAGGGTAAATTGGGTTGTTTTAAGTAAATTATGCTTGTCTTACATCATTCAGGAGTTGCTGAAGCGATTGCCTCAGCATCCATTTTTCCGTAAAATCGGCTCCTTTTACAATGGAGTGGGTCGAACCCGGCTCATTATTCCTGGCAAGGAGTGATTTTAAATTTCGAATCGCCAGCCGAGTCTGCCCTGGGTCCATCCCCACGGCGTTTTTCAAAAACTGGCCGATCAATTC
>JABJCF010000600.1 GCA_018665625.1 Nitrospina sp.
ATAACTACATCGCCCGCACCTGAAGTGGTAATCGTGTCGTTACCCGCATCACCATTAATATTCAAGTTTGAGTTTTGCTTACTGTTAATATACCAATGATCATTTGATGTGCCTTCACCATCACCAATAATGGTCGTGATAGCATCGTCACCGGTACCCCCATGAATTGTTAATTCAAAATCTTCACGGCTTGTTGTTCCGGTTGCCGCAGCATTTGACTTACTGATGTTCATAGACAAGGTATCACTATTAGTACCGAGCGTATAAACAAACTCTTTGCCTTGAGTATTTTGTGGGTTGAACGTTGAATTGTCTTGTGCCGGATCGTTTGCTGTATCTTTACGATCCATATACTTAGCAACAATATTATCAGTCAATTCAGCGGTAAGATTAACTTTACCTACCATTGTTGAAGCATCAAGAATACGAACATCTGAAAAACCGAATTCATTATCCTGCGCTAAATCGCCTGGTAAATCATTGGTATTCTCATTAGCCGTACCTGAACGGTCACCATTAACGGTCAAATCGCCTTTAGTGGTCCCATTTTCAATAAAGACTTCACGCAATGTGTTGTTGGTAGAATTGATGTTGCCCAGAATACTACTTTGTTCTACTGTAATATCAAACTCTTCAACCCCTTTTGAATTTGAAGTGCCGTTATCGGTATCGTCACCCACAGACAATCCACCCACAACCAAGTCGCCGCCATTAGAACCACGACCGACATCGTCCAGAATGATTTTACTGGTAATCAGACTTCCCGTAGAAGTCGGCTGTGCTGTACTTTGCACTGTATGCAAACCACTTGACGCTGGCAACACACCCGCAACTGTCCACGAACCTTCCGAAAGAAGTTCAGAACCACTATTGGTGAGTACAATTAAATCACCTGTTTGCGTTGCACCTGAATCGGTATCTATCGCATCAAAGGTACCTGATTTTGAAGCGGTGATCTTACCACTGATGGTCTCATCTGCAGTGATCACAGCCTGAATAGCCGTTAAAAATTCATCGTATGTTTGAGCCGCATCAATATCCGCAGATTTAATAGTAACGTCGACACCATCCATTTTAAAAGTAAACCCATCAAATGGGCTTTCTTTCAATGGATCCAAGCCTGCCGCTTTACTACGAACGTCCATTAACTCAAGGTTAAGAGAGGCACCCGCAGTTGTATCTGCCGCCTTACGTAATGAATATGGGTCAAAATAAACACCAAAATCCACATCACCCGGATCCGTTGACACCATAGCAATGGTGACAGCTTTGGTGATTTCATTACTTTCAATACGTACATCTTCAACAATCAAGTCAGAACGACTATTATTTGATTCATAATGCGTAACACCAACCATTCTTTCTGCATCAATCTGTACAGCATCGGTCATATTGTTGTCATTCGTATCGTTAGTCTCAGCTCTCGCTTCAGCACGGATCACAACTTTTTCAACACTATTTGTCTCTGCCGTAATAGCAAATGACTGTGACGTACCTAGGTCAGCAGTCAATGTATCGACACCTGCACCCCCATCAATCACATCACCGGTTTGCAATGTATTTGCATTATCTACAATTTTTGCGGTAAAAGCATCGTCACCGTCTGTACCTGCTATATCATCTCCAGAAACAGTCAACTTAAGGGCTTCAGCTGCTTTTGCAAGTGCTGCCACATCAGCTGCCGTTTTATCAGCTGCCGCATCAGATGCTGCCACTTCGGTATTACCCGCCAGTTTTGAATATTCCAATGAAGCTTTAACATCCGCATTAAATGCTTCGGATGCCGCACTCAACTGAGGGTCAGCGCCAACTCCCGCTAACACATTAACCCCATCTAAAATCGCTTTGCCGCGCGCAGTTGAATCCGCAGCAAACTGACCTACCAAGAAGGCTTTTGCCTCAGTTGCCGCATCACCTGTAATATGAACGTTTGCTATAACTATATCCGCCAATTCTTCATCAGTTTTGCTGGCAAAGTTAGACGCAAGTGTATTTGCGAAATCGTCGACGCCTTTGTCAGCGACATAATTTCTAAAATTATCAAGATATGTTGATCCTGGGCGTAAATTATACAATGCTTCTGCCATACGAATAATCTGTACGTCTGAAGTAGCTAGTAATACACTGAAAGCCATGTTCGTTCCCCTTAAATTATTATAAAAAAATTACAGTTCAAACTGGTTTAACCCATTTTAATTGAAACATCTACAACTAAAACAACCAATCGCCACCATTTACTAAAATCCCAAAACCACCTAGCCGCAATGATTCCGATAAAATTCTACACTTAAAGTATATCACCCCATCCACCTACTGTAATGTGACTGAAATCACTTTAAACGCATGAACCTAGAAATATTTTACAATCAACATATAACTTATTGATTAATAATATTAATTATTATCAAGCCCCCTGAATAATTGTAAACTAAATATTATACCCCTGCCAATAAGATGCGATTTATCACCAATTCAAACTAATACCCGCTAGAATTTCAAAATAACTCACACCAAATAGCGGGATAGAAGCCTCCCCCCTTTGCCAATTAAAATCGACGTGACCCGTTACTAAGCGCCCGGCCCAATGCACTACAGGCCATTGATAAGTTGCTTTAAGGCTGAATTGTTCTACTTGCCTCTTATCATCAATATTCAAGAGCTTCAGGTAAGCCTGGCTATCTTTAACCTGCAGATAACCTACAGTCGCATGCAAAATACTACCCGGAACCCAGCTATCAACTGGCCACAGCGCACTAATTCGCGCCTGATTGCGCCAACGATCGCCGCCAGGGCGAGAATCCTCACCCCAATCACCTCCACTCATGAGCTCCAATTGATAATTTCCGGCCAAAACGGCACAACTCAAACCAACACGAAGCCCCGTGTAATAATTATCCATAACCGACAAATCAACTTGACGCTGCCATGAAAAATCTTGACCCGTAATTCCATAACAATAGTTATTAACCTTAAAACGTTGCTCAAACACCATATCAGCGGCCAAAAAATACTGATCATTGGCATACCGTTGCACTTCAAAACTATTAACAACACCATATTCGACTGATTCCCCTAAACCAAATACGGCCTGACTACCTAAAACACCTCGCTGATAGTCAGCAAAACCTCCATTCCCAGAAGTAATTGCATAAATATCACCATTAAGAAGCCATTGATCTGTTAATGAAAGTTGCTGTGATGCTGACAAACCCACATTTACCTGACTCAAAAACCCCTCTTCAATTCTAAAATCAGGCATCAAATCAATCGGCTGAAAATTAAATTCGATTATAGAATTTGAAGGAGCACGACCTAAGTTATCAGTATAACCCCCGCGCACCCCTATATGCTTATGCCAAAACCAATTAGAGTGGCTGACTACTTTAAGATTATTTTGAGATAAAGTTTTAGATTCACCTAAACCCTTTGACAATAAGACCGAATAATCCCAAAAAACATCTTCTTGATCGGGACATCGCATTAAAATACCTTCTAAGATATCTGCTGCCTCAACCAAGCGCCCCTGATTAATCATGTTGGTTGCATTAACCTTATTTTTTTGAGCATAATCAACACACTGACAAACAGCCATATCACCTAAATCACACGGTGCTGAATCCGCTAAGACACCAGATGGCACTAAAATCAGACACAGTATCCTTAGAAACATCCATATTCCTACTGTCATTAAATAATATTTATTTTGAATCAGGATAAAAAAGCTCGACAGCGTCCTGAGAACCCACCAACCAAAACCCCCCTAATGAGTGCATCATTACAGATGACGCCCACAGTTCATGAACAGTATCACTCAAGATGATAGGATACGCCAATTCCTCAGTCATCTCTTGTATGCGCATCGATTTTGATACGGCAACCCCTAACAAGGTATAAGCTCTGCGGTGTTCAGAACCAAACGAACCCACTAACACATCGCCATAATCAATGCCGACACCTACCGCCAAAGGAGGTAAATCGGCCTGGTACGTTTCATCACCAAAAAGCTCATCACAAGCAGATACTAAATCCTGTGCCGCTTTTAAAGCGCTTAAATCCTTGACTCTTTCCTGACTCCATACCGCTAAAATCGCATCACCCACATACTCTTCAATAACACCTCCATTCGCCCTCACGATTCGATCAGCCAACGAATAAAAACCATGTAAGATGGCAGCCGATTCATCTGCCGACACACGACTGCACCAAATGGAAAAGTTCCGTAAATCCGCATACATCACCAACACTTGCTCATGACGCGCCTGTAGCTTACTGCTTGGCTCAACTTTTGCTATCTGAATAGCAACATGCTCTGGTAAATAACTGGATAAATTGCGGTATAAAAGCTGAATTTCACGACGATCAAAATAATACTGTTGCACCAACACAAGCACCCCAGAAACAAACACAAATAACACTGGGATTAAGGGAGGCAACCAAATCAATTGAAAAGCTAATAAGTACCACGGCAATAATAAGCCCGAAGCAATTAAACCTGTCGAAAGAGCAAGAACACCTAAAACAAACCCTCGATTAAAATAACAAGCCCCGGACCATAACAAAAAAACAAAAAACAACCCAACAAACCACTGCAACAAATCACTGTGACGCGGTGTAAAAGGAATCTTCTGATCTAATAGCGCAGTCATTAACTGAGCATGAACCTCAACCCCACTAACAACCCCACCCAGTGGGGTAGGTACCGCATCCCCAATACCGAAGGCAGTTGAACCAACAATGACCCAGGCATTTTTCAAAAAATAATCTGGAACTGTTCCTTCTAGTACATCCTTAGCTGAAACTGAAAGCAAATCATCTCTTGACAACCACCAAGGCAACAAAATATCTCCTTGCTCATCAATAGGAATACTAAAACCGGGTAAATACTGATATTGTAACTGAGCAAATGGTGACAAAAAGCCTTTATCTAACTGATAATTTAGTTCAGCACTCACTGCACCTCCTTGAGCAACAGCCGAAATAGCTAAAGCAGGATAACCTAAACCTTCAAAACAAATGACTGCAGGCATTTTACGCACTGTGCCATCAAAACTAATTCTCGGGGTTATATGACCTGCAGCCGCTCCTATTAAAGTGGAATGATTTGCAATAAAGGCATTAGCATCTGCAAAATTGGTGTTGCACTTTAAATCAGAATAGCCATTTTGCAGTCGTCCTCTGAAAATCTTTTCATCTGAGTCCAGAGCCAAAATCTGAGCCATCACCGAAGGCACTTTTGACAACACATTAGTTAAAGATAAATTATCAGGCTTTTCCCCTGGAAAAACAACATCATAAACCTGCAAGACCACTCCAGATTCATCAAGCTTTTCAATTAATTCAGCCATCTGGTTTCTAGGCCAAGGCCACGAACCATAACGCTCTATACTCGTCTCATCAATATCCACAACAATAATGCGCCGCTCAGACTCCGGATGAACCGAACCGGAAACAAGACGCCAAACCTTATCATAGACGCTTAAATCAAAAGATCGAATTGCACTAGAAGCAAAAACTGCTATGAAAAAAGTTACCCCCCCCGCAACAACGATTGCCAAAGCATGACGGGCGTATTTACTCAAACCAAATCACCTATTCCAACTTGAAATACCGTGGAATACACCTCGGTCAACCTTTTTTTCAAATAACATGGCAGCATGCCCACCTTCAGCTGATAGCGCACCTGCCGCCATACCGTTATCACCGTGGGCAGAAAATAAACCTTGATTATTAATCGTTCCTCTCACATTTAGATGAACAGGGCCTGTTTGAGCATGACTCATCTCAACGCGCGTAGAAACGGATTGATCTGCCAAATTAATATGTAAAAAACTGTTACCAAGTACTGCCGCACTCACTTTAGGTGCAACCCAACTTGGGGTGTTTTCAAGAAAATGAACATTCCCATTGGTTAATTTAAAATCGAACTGAACCGGTTGCCCCCAAGAAACATTCATTGATGCTATGGGCTTCCTAAACACCGCATAAGAAGGGCTACCGACTGTCACCTTCCGACCAGCGGATGCTTGCTTAAACGGTTCCGATATCTGATCACCATTCCAAGCATCTCCATGCCAGCGCCCGAAAGCAAATGGAGAAGCCTCAATGGATGACACTTTTCTTCCTTGAACAACCTTGGCAGCATTCATACTTGTAGCGCTTCCAACTTGCTGAGAACTGTCATTGTGCAAACCCTGCCTACCCTGTTGATCAGACTGCAAAGCTGACTCTTTACGCGGCAAGTGCTGGTCACGCTTAATCACATGATTTATGCCTTTTTGCCCATCATAAACAAACATTAAATCGCCCATCTTAGCTGACAGCCGTAAAGCATTAGAGCAAGCACCCAAACCACCTGAATGACAACCTTGCTTATCAAATGGCGCTACCGCAATCGCACCTGAATAAACTGCAGCCCACATCCTTTCAGATTCTGATCGAACAATAAAATCAGTTCCTAAAACCCCCACTGCAGCAATAGGAGTATTTAAACGAAACCGATCATGAGCATCTTGCGATGCTTTTCCAGAAAGACTTCTCAATACACCTGAGTCAAGATTTAAACGAATAGAATTTTTGTCAGGATTTCCGATGTTATAAACATACGAATCAATCCTTAAACGGCTATTGGGTCGAAGACTGATCACAGCGTCATCAACAAAATGCAAATGGGCATGACCACCCGCAGCGGTCTCAATCATATCTTTTTCGTAAACAAAAGCGCCGCGATTTAAGGTCCGCTTGGCCCCTTGTCCATCGGTGGCAACAACCGAGCCTATAAGCAAAGAAACCTCACCCACAGAGACTGCTTTCATTGATTGATCAGCGGCAACCAACCCACCCGGTGCCAAGACAAATAACCAGAGCAACCTTGAGAAACTTAATTTTTTCATCACAACCTCTTCTCTCAAAGTAAAATAATAGGTCTTCTAACGACTTCATCACCAACAAAAAGACCTTCCTAGCTTTGATCATACGCTAAAGCGAAACGTTCACAGTGTGTTCCAAATCACCTCGAGCGCCTTTATTTCTTTTTTTCGCATTCCCTAAAGTCACTGATTTACTTTTTTACCCTGTAAAAGGGCCAATAGTTGTCCAAGCCACCGTTTTTTAGGTATATAAAAAATTTACATGCCCAATCAATTAAACACATGCATTGTATTATTCACAGCCCTTGACCACTCAAACCACACACGATTGTGATACCATAACCAGTTTCTACGCATAGGCATGGCTGTTTCTAACTTAATTCTTAAAAACTTTGCCCTTCTCCAGCCACTGCCCGATGAATTATTGGAACAGCTCGGACAACAGTCCAAGCTGATTGAAGTCCCGAGGCGAAAAGTGGTGATGGAAAAAAACCAAACCGCCCATTCTTTAGGCTTACTCGTTGACGGCCGTCTGCAAGGCATTGATACCACCCTTGATGGCCGCGAAGCCGGGCTTTACTTTATCGAGCCCAATGATTTTTTTGGCGAACTTTCGGTCATCGACCAACAACCGACTACTGAATTTGTGATTGCCCTGACCACCTCGCGCTTTGTAATGATCCCCTCGACAACG
>JABJCF010000582.1 GCA_018665625.1 Nitrospina sp.
CGGTTGGATAGGTATGCTGGTAACGGCTTTAAATTTAATGCCTGTGGGGCAGTTGGATGGAGGGCATATCATTTATGCATTATTTCCAGAAAAGCATGGTTTATTTGGCAAACTATTTTTCGTAGCATTATTTCCTTTAGGCTATTATTGGCCGGGCTGGTTTTTTTGGGCTGTTATGATCGCTTTGATGGGTTTCAAAACAGCCCCATTAACCGAAGATATTGAGAATCTGGAACCCCTGCAAAAAGCCCTCGGTGCCATTTCAGGGATGATTTTTATACTGACATTTATCCCTATCCCATTTTCTGAAATCTAATTTATAGCTATTTGATTATTAAGACGATACCTTTTATTTTTGGATGAAAATAACGGAATTCCGTGCAAAAATCATTGTTTTTCCATATTAGCTCTGATGCGGAAATTCGGTTTTTTTATTCGGTAGATATGTTTTAATGTTTGACGCTATTTATGTAACATATTGTTTTTAAGTGATATTTTTGTCAAAAAAAATATTACCGTTAGGTTTTCAGCTTAGAATGAAATTGACAGAGGGAGGCTCATATGATACATTTTTACTATCTAGGGGTGCTAACCTTCTTACCTTAATCAGGTATTTTCATAAGAAAAGAATAGTCTTGGTTGCCATCAAGTTTTCTTTTTAGAAGTTTAGTACCCCTTTTATACTTCCTTCTCAAAAATTCTTTCCTTTAAAAGTATTATCTTCTTCTTATTTTTGAATTAATATAGTTTCCTAAATTACAAAAACTCCCTTTTAGAGGAATTTATGCAGCGAATTCTAGTTTTGCTCGGAATGTTATTGATTGCCTCATTATCAATTATATCTTCATCTTACGCTGGTGGAATTCAACCCATCCCATCATTAAATAAAGTTTTGGATGAGGCACGTTCTTTTACTTCCGCAAAAAATAACACCACGAGTCTTCAGGAAAAGGAGTTTTTAATTAAAAAGCTTTATTACCAAATTCAATACCAAGCTCAGAACTTGGAGATACTGAATGAGGTGAAGGGGCATTTTGAAAAATCCATCAGCAAAGCTGAAGAGAAATATGACGAAGGCGAAGAGGGCATCAGCCAGTCTGATATTACAAAACTAAAATTGGGTTTAGCGGGCACCTTGAATGATATTTATGAAATAGACACAGACCTGCAAATATCGCGTTTGTCTTTATCTGATAGTCTTCAAAATAAATATCAGCCCGAGGCTGAATTGAAAGAACCTAATATTTTGCCTGTTGAGTTTAAATTCGAGGATTATCAGACCTGGGTTGGGCAGAATGGGGATAATCGTAAAGACTTGTTATTGAAAAAAGCATTTCTAAAAGTAAATGAGGCTAGGCAAAAAATGCATTTGGCCAAGAAGAATAGAAAAATGACCCGAGCTTTACTGATAAGTGAAGTGGCCAATTATGATTTTGGTATTGGGGACCCTGGTGATCTTTTTCAAGCCCTAATAATCTATACACGGGTTTTGAATGGTTATCATGACTCGGTTTACAACTTTAACCTTTCAGTAGCAAAACTGGTTCGCGATAAAAATTCATGAATAGGGACGCTTTAAAATACTGGCTGGCTCTAAATATGGTGGTGGGGGTGGGCAGGACGATTTTCCACCGCTTGGTAAAAGCTTTCGGCTCTCCCGAGAATGTTTTTTCTGCAAGAATAGTAGATTTACGGCAGGTTCATGGAGTGGGTGACAAAGTGGCTGCTGCTATTTCGGGTTTTGATGTGGATAGGGCTACCGATCGTGAGATTGGGCTTGCAGAGAAAGAGGATATTCGTATTTTGACTCTGGTTAGCGATGAGTACCCTGAATTATTGAAAACCATTTATGATCCCCCCCCAGTTTTATATGTAAAGGGAAAGCCTCTCAATTCAATTTCGTTTCCTTTGGCAGTTGTCGGAACCCGAAACCCCTCTGAGTATGGCAAGATCATTACCCATCGTTTATGTCTTAAATTGGCATCTGCCGGTTTTAATTTGGTAAGCGGCTTAGCTAGGGGGATCGATACTCTGGTTCATCGAGCAGCATTGGAGGCGGGAGCAGACACAATTGCAGTTTTCGGTTGTGGTTTGGGGCATACCTATCCTCCTGAGAACAGAAAATTGAGAAATGAAATTGTGCAGCAGGGAGCTATAATTTCGGAGTTTCCGGTGCTCATGCGACCTGAAAGAAATAATTTCCCGGCACGGAATCGTGTGTTGAGTGGATTATCTCTTGGGACGGTGGTTGTCGAGGCCGCAGAGAAAAGTGGTGCGCTGATCACTGCAGATTTTGCTCTCGAACAGGGCAGGGAAGTTTTTGCGGTTCCTGGAAATATTACATCTCCTAAAAGCAAGGGGACGAATGATTTGATTAAGGCGGGTGCAAAATTAGTGGATAGCCCGGATTCTGTTATCGAAGAGTTGCTTCCAGTTTTGCGAGAAAAATTGGACAAACCAGAAATAAAACTAGATAACGAGGTAGAGAGACAGGTTTTTTCTCTTTTATCTCTAGAGGGACGCCACATAGATAATTTAATTGAAAACAGTGATTTGTCTCCAGCGCAAGTTTCGGCTACACTGTTACAACTTGAATTACGAGGTCTGGTTCGCCAGCTAAGCGGTAAAATATACGTTTCTAATTGTGACACGAAATAAATTGAGTGAGGAATTATGGGTAAATCGTTATTGATCGTTGAGTCACCTACTAAAGTAAACACGCTTAAGAAAATTGTAGGCAAGGATTTTATTATTAAAGCGTCGGTAGGACACCTTAAAGATCTTCCTAAGAAAAAACTGGGTGTGGATGTCGATAATGATTTCGAACCCGAGTACATCACAATTAGAGGGAAGGGTAAAATTCTTCAAGAGTTGAAAACCGCTGCGAAAAAAGTCGATACGATCTATCTGGCTCCCGATCCGGATCGCGAAGGTGAAGCCATTGCTCATCATATTGGAAACGAAGTTGCCCGGTTTACCAAAGGTAAAATTTATCGGGTGATGTTTAATGAAATAACCAAAAAAGCTGTGAAAGAGGCCTTGGCGAATCCGACGGAGTTGAATCTGGATAGGGTTAACGCTCAACAGGCTCGACGTATTCTGGATCGATTGGTTGGTTATAAAATCAGTCCCATTTTGTGGAAGAAAGTTCATAGAGGCTTGAGTGCAGGGAGAGTCCAATCCGTAGCTTTGCGGATAGTATGCGAAAGAGAACGAGAGATTCTAGCGTTCAAATCTAAGGAGTACTGGTCGATAACTCTGGATTTGGAAGGCAGTTGCAAGCCAAATTTCCAAGCCAAGCTTTTTAAAATAGATGATGAAAAAGCTGAAATCAATAACAAGGAAGAGGCGGATAAAATTTTAAAGGACCTTGAAGATTCTTCGCTGGTTCTTGATTCCATTACAAAAAAGGAAAGAAAAAGAAATCCCAGCGCTCCATTTATTACAAGTTCCCTACAGCAGGAAGCCTCTCGAAAATTAAATTTTTCGCCAAAGAAAACTATGATGCTGGCGCAAAAGCTATATGAGGGAATAAAGTTAGAAAAAAAAGGTACGGTTGGCTTGATAACTTATATGAGAACAGATTCAGTTAGGTTGTCGGATCAGGCTCTTGAAGAAGTTAGGGGTTTTATTCCCGAGCGATATGGCAAAGAGTATCTGCCTGCGAAGCCAAATGCCTATAAAAGTAAAAAATCAGCACAAGAGGCACATGAAGCCATTCGTCCCACCGATGTGACTATCGAACCCAATTCATTAAAAGACCACCTTGAAAAGGATTTGTTCCGACTTTATCAATTAATCTGGTCTCGTTTTGTATCCTGCCAAATGGTTCCGGCAGTTTTAGATACAACCCAGTTTGATATCAAATCCGGTAATTACCTTTTTCGTAGCAATGGCTCTATTTTAAAGTTTGCTGGATTTATGAAGGTCTATGTAGAGAGTCAGGATGATGAAAACAGTGAAAAAGCAGATACGAAAGACAGTGACCGTATATTGCCAGCCTTGAGTAAAGGTGAAAATTTAAAATTACTGGAGATTTCACCGGAGCAACATTTTACTCAACCGCCAGCCCGGTTTACGGAAGCGATGCTGGTTAAAGAACTCGAAGATAAAGGTGTTGGAAGGCCAAGTACCTATGCTTCGATTATCAGTGTGATTAAGGATAGAGACTATATCCAAAATGAAGAACGGCGACTGAAACCTGTTGAATTGGGTTTCATGATCAATGATCTTCTAGTAGAAAATTTTCCAGATATTATGACCACTGAATTTACCGCAAAAATGGAAGAACAACTGGATGAAGTAGAAGACGGAAAAATGGAATGGAAAAACGTTCTTCATTCTTTCTACACCCCTTTCAAAAAAGACCTCGAAGAAGCTGAGAAAAAAATGAAGGACTTCAAAGCCGAAGTCGAAGAAACGGATGAGGTCTGCGAAAAATGCGATAAACCCATGATCATTAAATGGGGACGATTTGGTAAGTTTATGGCTTGTTCGGCTTACCCGGATTGTAAAAATGCAAAAGACATTAAAAAACCAGGCGCTGAAGGTGAACCGGAAACCCCAGATGAGGTTGAAGGCGATTGTGATAAATGTAAATCTCCCTTGATAATTAAGCGAGGAAGATTTGGAAAATTTATTGCCTGCTCTACATATCCTGATTGCAAGTTTACCAAGCCTATCGGCTTAGGAATTGCCTGTCCAGAGGAAGGCTGTAAAGGCGAAATTGCACCACGGCGAACAAAAAAAGGTCGAACATTTTACGGCTGTACCAAATACCCGGATTGCAAATTTACATCTTGGGATAAACCAAAAGCTGAGCCTTGCCCCGAATGCAAGCATCCCTTTATGGTTGAGAAATGGAAGAAAAATGAGGACCCTTCAATCCTTTGTCCTGAATGTGGTTTTAAAAGCACGAACGCTGCAGCTTGATAATATTTCGTGAATGACTTTTTAACTATTATTGGTGCCGGTTTGGCCGGATCAGAGGCCGCATGGCAAGCAGCAGAGAGAGGCATCCCGGTAGTATTACATGAAATGCGGTCTGTCTCTCGCACCGCAGCGCACAAAACGGACCATTGCGCCGAATTGGTCTGTAGCAACTCTTTAGGTAACAATCTTCCTCATTCTGCCCCCTTTATTCTTAAGGAAGAACTTCGGAATTTTAATTCACTCGTAATTTCTTCAGGCGATCACAATTCTGTTCCCGCAGGTTCAGCTCTTGCTGTTGACAGGGATTTGTTTTCAAAAGAAATTACTGAAAAAATTTCATCTCATCCCCTCATCACTTTGAAGAGGGAAGAGATAGTTAAAATTCCTGAAGAGGGGCCTGTGATAATTGCAACGGGTCCTTTGACATCCCCAAAATTATCAGAAGACATTTCCCGCTTGATAGGGCAGGAGTATCTATATTTTTACGATGCCCTTTCACCCATAGTCGATGCCAATTCTATCGATTACGATACGGCATTTTTTGCTTCTCGTTATGGAAAGGGTGGTGCCGATTATCTGAATTGCCCGATGGATGAAAAACAATATTATGAGTTTATTCGGGAGCTTAATGCTGCCGAAAAAGTTCCTATGGCATCTTTCGAAAAGCCGATTTATTTTGAAGGCTGTATGCCAGTTGAAGTCCTCGCCGAGCGTGGGCCAAAGACTCTTGCCTTTGGGCCTCTCAAACCCGTTGGTCTACCTGATCCACGCACAGGAAAAATAGCATTTGCAGTAGTGCAATTGCGTAAAGAGAATAAGGAAAGTTCTGCATTCAATCTAGTGGGTTTTCAGACAAAATTAACTTATCCCGAACAAAAAAGAATTGTGAGAATGATTCCCGGGCTTGAAAAAGTCGAGTTTTTTCGTTTTGGTGCTATTCATCGAAACACCTTTATCAATACACCCGGGATATTGAATAACGAGTTAGAACTCAAAACCAGACCCGGGATATACTTTGCAGGCCAAATTACAGGTGTGGAAGGTTATGTGGAATCAGCCAGTATGGGGTTGCTGGCAAGCTTGAGTGCTGTCGCTAAAATTATGGGTAAGGATTATTCTCCCCCGCCTCGCGATACTGCACTTGGTGCATTGATTAATTATTTGACCACTTCAAGCACGAAAAATTTTCAGCCTATGAATATAAATTTTGGTTTGTTCTGGGTTAAGGAAATGAAAATCCGCGATAAAAAGGAAAGAAACCAAAAGATAGCTTTAAATGCGCTTGAACAAATTAAAAAATGGCGGGAAGGGTTGAAAGACTCTATTGACTCTGCAGCTTGATTAAACGATACAAACTGCCATTACTTGTTTTAAGTCGGTGTCTCCCTTGAAAACCTTGTAAATTCCATCTTGCTTCAAGGTGGTCATTCCATCCTTTAGTGCTTGTTCACGTAGTTCTTCGACAAGGCTTTGCTTCATGATCATTCTTTTGATTTCGTCGGTGCCTTCGAGGCATTCATGAATACCCGTTCGCCCTGCGTAACCGGTATCGCCACAAGAATCGCATCCGACAGGCTTTTTAAGCATAAGATCATCTGTATATTCAATGTTTAGATTTTTGAAATCTTCTTCACCATATTCTTGCTGAGAACGGCGGAGCAATAATGTACCAGTGAGCCGTTGATATATTTTTTGTTGTGGCGGAGTAAAAGTGTCCCACTCACGTTAAGCTTTCTATCCTGTATGTAATCCA
>JABJCF010000583.1 GCA_018665625.1 Nitrospina sp.
CGAAAACGGTTTTCACGAGTTGTCTTAAAGGGTGTTCCTATTCATGTGGCAGAAGAACTCCACGCTCAGGTTTTTGGGAAATTAGATCGCATAATAATGACCTCTGCAACATTGACCACCAGTAAAAAATTTGAATTTATTAAGGAGCGTTTGGGGTATCAGCCAAATGAGGAATTACTTCTGGATGCCCCATTCGATTACCCCAATCAAGCCTTGCTATATGTGCCGCGTGATCTTCCTGAACCGGGGAGTGAACCTGGGCCTTATTTGGAGGCACTTTCGAGTCGCTGCCGAGAACTCGTATTAGCTTCAGGTGGGAAAACCTTTATCCTTTTCACGAGCTATGCATTGCTAAACCAGGTTTATGAAAAACTGGAAGAGAGGGGACTCCCTTACCCTCTCATCAGGCAAGGTGATATCCCTACAAACTTGATGATTGAAAAATTCAAAGAAAAACCTTCGGTGATTTTTGGAACAAATTCTTTTTGGCAGGGCGTAGACATTCCCGGCGAAGCATTGCAAAGTGTTATTATTACAAAATTACCCTTCGACGTTCCAAAAGAACCTCTGACAGAAGCCCGAATTGAAGAGCTTAAGCGCCAACAAATAGATCCTTTTTCGCATTATCAAATTCCACGCGCCATCATTCAATTAAAGCAGGGATTTGGAAGGCTGATTAGGAAGAAAACAGATGTGGGGGTGGTTTCGCTTCTCGACTCTCGAATTAGCCGAAGGGGTTATGGAAAACAATTCATCGCATCACTTCCATCTTGTCCTGTGGTCACTCAAATGGATGAGGTGGAAAAATTTTTCGTGGAGAAAAATTAGCCTGAGCGGGTTTGGAATTTTTGGAAAAGAAGATAAACGGATAAAAAGTTTGAACCAAGGGCCGTAAGAAAAATAAAAACGTCCAATCTTCCAAATAATGCAAGTGCGAAAAGAAGGTAAATGAAATCGCGGTTTGCTAATTGGTCTGTAAAGTTTTTTTTGCTCGGTTTCGATAAAGGTTTTTTTGAAGCTTCGGATTTTTCCCATAATATTGTTTTGCTTAGGAAAATAAAAGAAACAAAACTCCCCAAAACGGCCGCTATCCCCAAATATTTATAAACAGGTTCTCCTGTTAAAGAAAATAGCCCCATCCCAATTGAAAAAAATACACAGCAATGAACAATGTTGTCGGCAACAATATCTAGCTTTCCTCCCCATTCTGACACCATGAACTTCAAGCGCGCGACTTCCCCATCCGCGCAATCGATCCACGCAGACACCAGTAGTAAGGCTGATCCTGCAATTCCCATTTCGTAGCTGCCTAGATAAAAGCAAAATGCAGCAACTAGCCCAACCAGCATGCTCAATATTGTGATTTGGTTAGGGGTGAGAGAGGTTTTAATAAAAAAACCTGTGAGTTTCCGGGAAATAGAACGTGTTAACAGGCGATCCATAAAACTATCGTTATTGAGCCCACATGACTTTAATAACCTGTCTTCCGCTTCCTTGAAGTCTTTTATAGTTTGTAATCTTTCCGGTTGCTCCGAATCAGTCGACTGCAGAAAATACACTAGATTTTGATTGGTAAATTCTTTTAGTCCTTCAGATGGTGATAAGGAATTATTTTCATTTCCCTCAACTATTTTGCTTTTAGTTGCATCTTGATCAATAAGGGTGGAACCATCGAATATTAAGAAGGAAGATGCCTCAGTAGAAAAAGTTTTTTCGCTGGCCCAATTCAATTCCAGTTCTGCATCCCATTTAATCTTCTCTAGGAATGCCTTTAGGTGGGTGGCTATCGGCTCTTCAGCCCAGATGACTAGTTTTTTGATTCCAAGTTTTTTTAGGATGAAAAGGTTTCGAAGGAAAAAGGGAAGGCCTGCAATTTTTTTTAAGTACCATTCAGGCTCTGGTGGCGTGGGCAAGTGCAATATTGATGTGTGGTTTTGAAACTCCATGGTTTTATTGTCTATCGCGGTGCGGGTTCAAAGTTTGGAGTGTAAACAAAATTGGCAAGGATAGTTATTTTTTCGCGTTGGATATTTTTAGGGAATGGATAAAAAGGCGCAGCTTCTTTAACGGCCTTAAGAGCTGCAACATCAAGAATTTCATATCCTGATTGATCTATAATTCGTACTCCCATCAAATTACCATCCTTGGAGATACGAAATTTTAGGGAGAGGTCACCGCTGATGCCTCTTTGTGCTGCATCGGAAGGATAAATCCAGACCCGTTCTATTTGATGTTTAATGCGGGCAAAATAAGAAGCGTATTTTACCTCAGTGGTATCTAGCGAAACGGGTTCGTCGTCATCGGAATCGTCCACTGAATCCGTATCCAATGAAGCGAATTTATCCGCATCGAAGCCGTCTAAAAGAGCCAGGGTGCTTCCAGCCCCAGATTTTTTCGCAGATGAAGGTTTGGTTTTTTGCATTTTTTCTGGGGTAATGGACTTAAAAGTTCCTATGTCTGACTCGGGTAAGGTTTTTTTTCTAGGTTTTAAATGGGATTGTTTTCTGAATTTTTTTTCCGGGGCAATTTTTTTTGTTTGAGTTTGGTTTGATCCCGTTTTGCTTAACGTACCTTTAGATTTTGGTACGACCGTTTTTTTTCTTTTATAAACTTTTTTGGGCGTTATATTTTTATTGGAATGAGACCGGCTATCAAATTTTGCCAGGAGCTCTTCAGTTTTTGGTTTTTCTGGTTTTGCGGGTGGCTTTGGCGTATCAACAATTTTTCCTGGTTTTGAGTCTAGAGGCTTTTTTGTTTCAAAATACTTTACCTGAATGGGAGGAGGGCCTTCCTTCACTTTCTCTTGTACCGGGATCAACATATGGGTAATTACAAAGGTGATGTGAACACCCAGGGAAAGTAAAAGGAACCCGGAAAGGCGAGTTCTGTTTAACAGACTATTTTCGAACCAGTTGGTTTTTCTTTTGCGCAAGGTTAAACCCTGTAAAAAGACAGCATATTGATTTTAGATTCTTTACTATTATAGCGCAGTTTTGCGACCGTTCGTAGGCTAAGAGTAGGGTGACTAAGGGGTTGCGCGGGGTGCAAGATTATTCAGGCTCGATGTCTTACATTTTTTCTGATACCAGAGAAAAGCTTCCTCCACTTCGGGAGCGTTGGAGTTTGGTGAAACATAATTGCCATCAGAATCAAAGGGCTCGTAGCCCATTTCCAATGCCTGATATATATGGTTCAGGTAGGCGGGAAAATTGTGGTACATGGGGATTTCTTTTTTCAGTTCTGGCATGTCTTTCTCGCGAAATTTCAATAGTT
The DNA here is from genome assembly GCA_018665625.1 of Nitrospina sp. The sequence continues at coordinate 3,274 of JABJCF010000583.1, forward strand.
CTTCCCCAAAGGGATGGATAAGTTCCAATCCTCTTCCTTTTCCTAGATTGCTGGCGAAATGAGTCAGGGATTCAAAATCTTCCCAATCTTCTAAGGCATCCACATCTGAAACAAAGGATGGGTCATCATGCAAAATGGTGGTGATTGGAATATTCAGTAGATGGGAAATGCTTCTATGAAAATTCTTTTTGGACATTCCAAACTGAAATTTGTCGCCAGGGCGTATTCCTTGAATTTTTGAGTTGAAACTCAAAGCATGGCCCATTAAGTAGGGTAGAGCTTTAAATAGTCGAATTGGATTTTTTAAAGCCATTTTTATTCCAGCTTCAATAATTTGCCCATCCTTTCTTGAGGAATGAAGATAATCGATGATCTCAGAGTCCATTCTTTCGAAATTTATTGGGTATAAATTAGGCTCCTTGAGATCGTGTAGATCTTTTTCCTGGTCATTGAGAATCCGGTAATGATAATTTCTTTTGACAAACTCATGGCTTGATTTTTCATTAAATTCTGGAAACATTTTTTGCCGGGAGTTCAGCCAAAGAACAATATTGTGATTTTGGTTCCCCTCGAATCTCAAAACCTTTTCAAGGTCGTAAAGGAAGGGTAGATCTCCCGGTTGGAATAAAACCAATTCGTTATTGTCTGGAGAAAGTTTGTTTCTCCCCAATTGCAGGGTATGAACCAGGTTTAGGTTTTGATCATCTTCTTTAACAAACTGAATCGTTTTTCCGCAGGTGCCCACGGTATTTAGAAATCGATCCATAACTCGCTGCACCTCATCCGACCCAACAACAACAATTTCTTTAAGGCTTGAACATAGTAAATTCCCCAATGCGTAACACATGATCGGAATGCCATGAATCAGAAATAAGAACTTCAATCGGTCGATTTCGTCATTCCGCGAGCGCAGAATGAGATGGCTGATCCCATTTTTTCCTGCTGCTATCTCATTTTTTGCTTTTTTGATGCTAAAGGTGTCGGCAGATATTCGCGAATCATATTTGTTGTGGCTGAAGCTGACAATGCATTTTCCGATCGATATTTTGTTTTTTGCTGAATTCATAGAAGTAAACTGCTTTTCATATCTGTTTTTAATGAAGTAGGGCATAAATGCTTGCCAAAAACCGTCACGGGTTTTCCTTGGAAATTACGGAAAGGCGATGCGGTTTCCACTTAAACCCCCATCCTATAATAATGTCCTGAATAACTCTAATAAACCTTTGAGAAAATTGACTTGATTTATATTTTTTAATAGTCATACAATTGAAGGAACCTGTAGAAATCTACCTTGGCTATGAGCGAACCTTTATGGAATAAAGGGCTGGCGAATTGCGGCTTTCAGTTTTTTTCGTTTTTTTGAGTACGCCAAAGGTTCCAATTTAAAATAAAGGATTTAAGAATGGGCGATAAGACCCACATTGTTGAATTAATCGATCAGATGCTGGATGAAACTGCAGACCATCCCCAATTACAGGAGAAAGTCCTGGATTTGCGTGATGCCCTGTTTCAAGCTCAGCAAATGGCAGAGCAGTATTCTTTGAAAATAAAAACTCTTGAAGAGGCGATTGAAAAACTAAAATCGCCGGCTCATCGAATTGGCACCGTCTTAGGCTTGGGAGAAGATGAACTCATTCGTATTGTCTCCGGAGGTACCGAATATCAAGCGGCAGTCCTTCCCGATCTGATGGAAGAGGAGGGATTGAAAACGGGAGATCAGGTGGCTCTTAATGAAGGGTTTGTGGTAATTGCTAAATTGCCTCTTCCCGCTCAAGGGCCCATGGCCAAAATCTCTGGAAAACTTCAAGGTGGACAATGGCTGCTGCAAGCGGCCACGGGAAATACCGAAACGATTGCTATTTCTCATGCAGATATTGACTCATCTTCCCTGAAAGAAGGTGAGGAAGTTTTTCTGGATTCCAGTCAAAGAGTTATTCTTGGCAAACTGCCAAAACGCGAATCTCAAACCTTAATCGAAGACGATTTCGAAAAGGTTGAGTGGTCGCAGGTTGGCGGGCAGGAAAAAGTCAAAGAAGAGATTCGTAAGGTTCTGGAGTATCCCCTGTTGCATGAGGAGATTTTGCAACAAATGGAATATCAGGTGCCAAAAGGTTTTCTTTTTTATGGTCCTCCCGGTTGTGGGAAAACTCTTGTTGGTAAAGCGATTTTAACTGAAGTGATCAACAAGCTTTCTGAGCAGGGGAATTCAGATTTGCAAGGCCGTTTCATTCATGTAAAGGGCCCTGAAATTTTGAACATGTGGCTTGGCGAATCTGAAAGAAAAATCCGTGAGATTTTTAAAAAGGCCAGAGACTATAAAGAAAA
>JABJCF010000066.1 GCA_018665625.1 Nitrospina sp.
AAATCCGATATTAACCGATTTCTAATTTTGAATGTGGTTTAACAACTAAATTTCTTTTTAGCCTTTCTCGATCTTTATTTTATACCTAAAACCCATATGATCAAAATATGCAGGATAGCGATCATTGTCGACAATTCGAAAAAGATCAAATTGTTCCATAATTGTTTTGTTTATATTTAATTCACTATCTTTTGGGTTCCTGCGAGGGTAAAAGCTCTCAGATCCAATTTGTTCTTTTTTTACTTTTAAGATCGTAGGGTATTGGTCAATAAACTGAGAACATATTTGAATCGTAGTTTTTCCCTGAATAGCTCTCAATTCATCAATCAACTCATGACCACTGAATTTCATTATGTTTTGAAGGTAAATCGGGCCGGCATCCACCTTGTCAACTGCTTCAAATAGGGTGATCGGTATTTCTTTCCTGCCTTCAAGTATCTGCCAACTTAATGGCGACCAGCCTTTGCCTTCTGGTAGTGCGCTTTCGTGAACTACAAGGTTATGTTTGTTTAACTTCAATATCTCAGGGTGAACAATTTCTTGAAACCCCAAGAAAAATACTAAATCCCCATTTTTTAAATCGCTAGCTTGGTAAACTGTGTGGACTGTATGGCCTTTTTCAAATAGATCTTCAATAAAAACTTCTATATACTTTTTTAACCAGCTGTCTTTGTCTATGGCAATTGTGATAAGAAGAGAAGCACCTGAACTTTTGTTTATTTCAAGATTTGATTTTGAATTCTTTGAATTCGCTGGTCTTTCGTTGGGTTCCATAGGTTTGTCAATTTGTTTTGGCGGGAAGCCTACAAAAATCACATTATCAACATAGAAGCTAACATATCTGGTGATCTTTAAAAACTGTAATATTTGGAATCTCCAATTGAATAAAGTCGATTCTGATCTTTCCGGTGCTTCGGTCAATGAAAGACTACAATATTTTTGCAGTTTACTCCTCGGCTCGTAGTTTGAGTTGCAATTACATATTGAACTCATTATCTAATAGGTGGCGCTAGTTGGAATTTAGTAAAATAGTTCATTTTGTGTTTCCCTTTGTTACTTTCCCGTCGTCTTTATGAATTATGAACTGCTCAATTTGAAGTGTTAATAAAATGGTAAACGATCCTCAAATAAAAAAAGATAAACTGGCTATTGAAGGAGGAGTTCCGGTTCGTGAAAAGTTACTTCCCTACGGTAAACAATTTATTGACGGGGAGGATATTCAAGCTGTCATAGATGTATTGAAATCTGACTGGTTAACCACAGGGCCGACCGTTTTAGAATTTGAAAAACAATTTGCTGATCAAGTTGGAGCATCAGAAGGGGTAGCGGTAAGCAGTGGGACTGCAGGCCTACATTGCGCTGTGTATGCTGCAGGGGTTGGGCCGGGTGACGAAGTTATAACCAGTCCTATAACTTTTATGGCCACAGCCAATTGTGTTCGATATATGGGGGCAAAGGTTGTATTTGCCGATGTAAAACCAGATACCTTAAATATTGACCCTGAAAAAATCAAGGAATGCTTGAGTCCCAAAACAAAAGCCATAATTGCAGTAGATTTCACGGGGCAACCAGCCGAATTAGATACTATAGGAGAAATTGCAAAAGAAAATAATCTGGTTTTTATTGAAGATGCTGCACATGCACTGGGTGCTAGTTATAAAAACCAGCCCGTGGGTTCTATATCAGACATTACGGCCTTCAGTCTTCATCCTGTAAAAAACATAACAACAGGAGAAGGCGGATTAGTTGTGACTGACAACCCAGAATTCGCAGAGCGTATGCGCAAATTCCGAAATCATGGGATAACAAGAGACTATAACCAGAGACAAATACAGGGAACATGGTCCTATGATATGGAGAAAATTGGTTTTAATTACCGGCTGACTGAATTGAACTCTGTTTTGGGTTTGTCTCAACTGCAGAAACTTCCTGATTTGGTAAATCGTAGAAAAAGAATTGCCGCTCATTATGATGAAGCTTTTGCTGAATTGCCTCAATTGACCTCACCCATCGAACTTCCAAACTGCCAATCCGCCTGGCACCTTTATGTTGTTAAGCTT
>JABJCF010000584.1 GCA_018665625.1 Nitrospina sp.
AAATTGATCCTGAATTTGCAAAGGCCCATAATAATTTAGGTAACGTTTATTTTAAACAGAACTTATTTGAAGAAGCTGAGTGGAAATACAAAAAGGCTCTTGAGTTGGCGCCTGATTATTGCGACGCTCATTTCAATTTGGGGCTTTTGTTTAATCGTCAAGAAAAATGGAACGACGCCATTTGGAAGTTTCATCAAGTTTTGCAGCTGATCCCTAAAGACGAATTGGCAAAAAAATACATAGAATCCATAAAGAAAAAAATAGACGTAAAGGGAGTAAACTCGAAGTTGTGAGTTTTTACACGGTATTCATTGAGCAAGAGAAGCTACGCTAACTTATCGGCAAGCTCTTCGGCGGGATAGGTTAATATTTCAGATAGGGTTGGATGGTAGTGCGGAATTTTAGCTAAGTCCTTAACCGTTCCATTAAAATACATGACGGCTATGAGTTCGTGGATCATTTCCGCAGCACCGGGGCCGACGATATGAGATCCAATGATTTTTCCAGTCTCGGGGTCGCACATCAATTTAACATGACCGCGAGTTTCTCCTAAGCACATAGATTTCCCATGATCGTCAAAAGGGTAGGAGGCTGTCAGATAAGGAATATTCTCTGCCTTGCACTCTTTTTCGGTCAATCCTACGCTTGCAACGGCTGGATCTGTGAAAGTAATATTAGCTTTTAACCGATCGTCAAAAAGACTGGGCGGTTGATTTGTCAATACCGCGTTCTGAGCGGCTAACTCCCCTTGCCAAATGGCGGTATGAACGACTTCGTGGACGCCATTGACATCTCCTACCGCAAAAATATGGTTTTGACTGGTGCGCATTTCGAGGTCGACTTTAATCTTTCCTCTATTGAGATCAACTCCAGCCGCTTCTAAATTAAGGCCGTCGATATTGGCTCGTCTTCCTAAAGCTTGCAAAACAGTTTGCGCGGCAACAGTTTTCTCTTGGCCTTCATGCGTAAAATGAGCGGTCGTCAGGTTTCCGTTACGCGTAAACTGACTGAGTTGAGTGCCTGTGTAAACATCCATACCTTCTTCACGAAGTTGAGCCTCGACAGGGCGGGCTAAATCCTCGTCGCTGGAAGAAAATATATGGCCGCTCCTCTGAATTAAAGAAACCTTAACCCCAATTCTGCAAAAAAATTGAGCTAATTCAGTAGCTACTGGGCCGGCTCCCAAAACGATCATAGACTCCGGCATTTCGCGCATTTCTAAAGCATGGTCGCTAGTTATAAATCCCGCTTCTTTTAATCCCAGAATTGGAAAATCGGCAATAACCGAGCCCGTTGCGATAATAAAGTTTTTAGCTGAAAGTTTCCTGGAGCCTACTTGAATTTCGTGCGGGGAGTTAAAGGAACCTTTTTCTTGAATTAGATCAAACCGTGGATTTTTAAGCTGACCGATGCGGTAATCGGCAAATTCGCCAATTAAGCGATTTTTACGGTCGATGATGGCGCTTAAGTTTGCTTTGGTAGCGACAGGAGCTAATCCAAACTCTTGTGCCCGTGCGGTTAGAGCCATCACTTCGGAAGATCTCAGAATTGCCTTAGACGGCATACAACCGCGTAGAATACAAAGTCCGCCTAAAGGACCAGGATCTAGAATAGCAACTTTAGCTCCGGCATTCTGAGCGGTATCTGCGGCTGAGTAACCGGCGGAACCTCCGCCGATAATAATTACGTCGTAATCCATTCGGGATAAATAAGAGTTAGGAACCGTTTCCGTTGAAATCAGCAGGGTTTAATTTAAATTCGGCGTAGCATTCTTTTAGCAAATCGGCGGCGGTTGAAGCCAATTGTGCGTCGCCTTGTTCCTCAAATAATTTTTTAGCTTTTATGAGGTTAGAAATGGTGGGTTTTCCCTTTTTGATCGAATAGTGCACCATGGCTAAATTACTGTAGGCCTTCGCAAAGCTAGGATTGATTCGTACTGCTTCCTCGTAATGTTTAACGGCTTGTTCAACTTGTCCGCTCAAATTGCTGACAACCGCAAGGCAGTAATGAACCATAGGGTCTTCCCCTTCAATTTCTATGGCTTTTTTAAAACAATCGGCAGCTTTTAAATTTTGTGGAATTTTTCCGTAGCGAAGCCCCATGTTGTACCAGGCTTTGAAATGACTTGGGTCCAGCTCGACAGCTTTTCCATATGCTTTGATAGATTCTTCGTTTTTTTGAACGCGGCCAAGCGCCACGCCTTCGTTAAACCATTCTTCTGCTGTTTTTTCCGATTCTGATTCTTGAGACATGTCTTCGTCCTAAAAAATTTTCGTAATTGTAATGGTAAATTGAAATTTTAGTATCGAATATGCTACCTTAATACAGCCTTAAAATGCAATAAAGACATGAATTCCCTTTAATTTTATCAAGCGTAGGCTGTTTTATGAAATGGTCTCGCAATTAGCTTTTTTGGAGGTTTTGCCGGAATGTCAATTTCGCCCGGTTCGGATGAAGAACGACTGTTATTAGGAAAATGGATTAAAATGGGAAATAATTTGAT
>JABJCF010000585.1 GCA_018665625.1 Nitrospina sp.
AAAACTGCTACGCAGTTTACACACAGGGCCAACAGGCACTACTGCTACAAAGATCATGATCTAATAACCTATATTTTTTAACCCGAGTGGTACACTTTTACTCCGCCACACTGGTACGAATTTACTCTGCCCTTGACAGGTAGACAGGTTGATCCTTTCAGGTGGCGGAGTTGGGCTGAGTGGGCTCTACCAATATTTAAAAGCAAACCTTGACCTGGAGATTGACCGTTGTAATCCATTTTTCCAAACAGATACTGAAGACGAATCCATCTCTAAAGAAAACATGAAGCTCTATGGCCCCAGCCTGACGGCTGCGGCAGGTCTGGCCCTCGGGCAATGCGATAAAATAAATATTCTGCCTGAAAAATATCGGCCTTCGCTTAAAAAAACATTTGCCAAACTAGCTCCCATTGCCGCGGTATTGTTGATTGGTGGGTTTCTTTTTAGCTACAGCTCAAATGTACGGCAAGAAGTTATAACCAAGAAAGCGGTCCTAAATGAAAAGAAAGTCGCTCTGGCTGAATTACAGATTCAGGCACCGGAGCTAGGAAGACCCGCTAGAGAATTAAAATCACTTAAGCAAACGATAGCGGAATTGAAAAAAGAAAAAAGATCGCTTCCCGGAGCGACGCCTTTTCCATTTAATTTCCGGGACATATATGATGAGCTTGCGTTATTGGTGCAAGACAACACCTCAATTTCTGAAATATATTTCGCCGCACAAGGAAGTGAAGCTCAGGAGGGTCGGGAAGAAGACCTGACTGAAAAGGGGAACGCAGATATATCTGACCGAGAACGTATTAAAATCACCGGGCATATCTTTGGCAGTGACTTGAAGGCACAAAACACTTTGAGGTTTTTGTTGCAGGACTTGAAAGGTTCGCCGGTATTTCAGGAAATCAAATTGATCCGATCTAAGCCTTTACCAGAAAAAACATACAATAGCCTGGGGATACAATTTGAATTATATGCTTTTCCAAAAACTCTAAGCTGATATTCAGGAACGAAAAAAATGGCATTGGATACTTCCGATTTAAAAAACTTAAACGCGAGGGAACTATTAATCATTGGGCTCACAGTATTATTTGGAATTGGATACGGCTTCCACGAGTTTGAATATGCGCCTCAAAATAAAAAACTGAAAACTCTTACAATGGAAATCACACAAGCTCAATCTTCTCTTGGGGCATTTCAGCAAATTATGGTAAACCCCAAGAATGTAGAACAGACTAAAGCACAGGTCATTAATACAAAAGAAAAAATCGAAAAATTAGAGCAGGATATTGAAAAAGCCAAGAGCAGACTAAGAGGCCAGGACACAGAGATACTTAATGATCTTCAAAATGAAGCCGATTTTTTTGGAGTATTTCTCAAGTCTATGCAGACGAGTGAAAAGTTCGTAAACCGAAGTGGCCTGCGGTTAAAAGAGGTCTCTCTCATCATGGAAATGGAAAGCGATTACGATGCTCTTAAAAATTTTATTGCATCACTTGGTAAATCTACTGCGGTCATTGACATTGAAAGTCTGGAAACAAAAAGAGTCGAAAAAATTCTACCTAAAATAGAGTCGCGCCTTCATTTAAAAGTTATGGTTTTATGATGCAACCCCTCTTAGCGATGACAAGAGTGAATAAGGACATCTTTTGACCATGAAATATACCTCAACATCATCAACCCTTTTGTTTGTCCTTTTGGCGGCAATGCCAGCGTTTGCCATGGAAAAATCCTTAACGCGTGTCAACCCCTTTGAGTTGCCTCGGGGAATATATTCCAAGGACAACATACCCCAGGAAGAACCCCAAGAGCTAAACTTGGAAGCTATTTTCACTATTAAAGGACAAAAAATAGCGACTATCAGTGGTCAAAATTTTATTGAAGGGGATTTTGTTTCTGGAAAACGATTGACGAGAATATTCAAGGATCGAGTAACGCTGGATGACGCGGGCAAAGAGGAAAGCCTTACGCTAAACAAAAATAAGAAATTCTCAATCCGTAAATATATGCATAATTGATTTAGCAATGCTCAGATATTTATGCGCATAAGAAGATGAGGAACTACAATTAAAAAAGAAGAAGATAAAAGTTTAAATAATCGACAGGAGTAGATTTGATAATTTTTCGGAAAATTCCTGCCTACCAAAATTGTTCAAATGAACATCATCTATAAAATTAGAATCATCATTTTCAATATATTTAAATTTATCTCTAGAAAAAAATATCGCTCCATTCTTCTCTACAATTCTTTGCGCATGCCGGTCTATCCTATCTACGTCAATATCTTGCCGGTATCGCCCAAAACTTGAGAAGGCCGGCTCAGGGATGGGAGCAACAACAACCGTTTTCCCTTTTAGTTTCGCCAAACTTAGAAATCTTTCCAAGCCCCTGTACCCTAATGTTGTTTCGTCCGTGTCAGATTCAACATAAGATTTTCTCAACCAATTATTATCTGGCATTGGCTCCATCTTGACTCGCGGCTTCATTGTATAGTCACGTTCCTCAACGTCCGAATAGTCATATTCATGTTCAATAGATTTTAAATCCATTAAAAATAATCTTTTGATGTAATTAATAATCAAATCACCAAATGAACCAATTGGGAAAATGGCTTTAGATCTCATTTTGAAAATTAAATATTTGTCAGCCTGCTGACCAGATATTATTTTGTATTCAGAACTATCCCACCTAGTATTCACCTTATCCAAGTCCAAGATAGAGCCAAAAGAAAAGGTATTATATAAATAAACAATAATGTCAATTTCGTCCGCGAGAAATTGCTTCTTCAAAAAAGGTAATTCTAGAGCTCGAAAGGCAGTAAGCCCATAGTTCATAGGGTAGAAGTGGAATTCATTTTCAGAGAATTTCTTTTGAATGATTTTAGTGTCAATCCCATTTACAACAGAACTGCTCCCCACAAAAACGATCCTATTTTTCACATCTCTTTTTCGCTCAAGAGCATGAAGGTGTAACATTTGCTTTTGGGTATGCACATTTAAATCTCCATTACCATATGGAGGCCTGATTTCGTCTAAATAAAAAAGCATGGAATCAGGAATAAAAATTATAAATGCATTGAATAACAATAAAGCTATATATGGACCCAATAAAACCAAGCTTTTTTGTTTTTTATTCATCAGAAACCTATAAGCAAAATATTTTCCATATATTCAAACGATTTCTAGCTATTTTTGCCATAACAAAATTTTAATTTTTTTTCATCTTCAAAAACTAATCGAAGAGCCTGCGAAAAAAGTAATTATTTTAAACAACAATACTCCAAATATACCAGCCTTCTAAAACTCAAAATATATAAACTTCGCGGGGGTACTGACAAGGAGAAGACAGTAAATAATAACAATATAGTAAACAACAATAAATGCTCTTGATTTCAAGATATCGCTATCAATTAACTCATCCGAGTTCTTAAATATTAGCAGGGAAAGCCCCACAACAAGAAAAACACCTGCATCAAAATAATGGACGGGGTGCGAGCCTATAGAAAACCCGAGAGGCTCAAAAAATTCTTGAAGAAAAATTAATTTTTCTGGAAAAACCAAGGTTTTAAGACCCAACATTGCCTTCAAGAAAATTATAGCTTCATCAAGGTTTTTGGCCCTAAAAAATACCCACGAAATATTTACAAAATTAAATGTAACTAGTACTGCAAAGGAAGTACTTAACTCTATCCCATATCTTTTCCAGAGCTGGTATAGGATCAAGCCAAACCCATTTAAAATCCCCCAGGCAATAAATGACCAGCCGGCCCCATGCCAAATTCCCGCAACTAAGAACACCAATATAATATTCCTGATTTTTTTTCCAACCCCCTCCTTATTCCCCCCAAGAGGAACATAAAAATAATCCCTTAAAAAGCGGAATAGAGTCATATGCCATCTCCGCCAGAACTCCTGTAAATTTGCAGCCTTATATGGGGAGTTAAAGTTTTTGGGCAAATTTATGTTTATTAATAACGCAAGACCAAGCGCCATATCGGTGTACCCCGAAAAGTCGAAATAAATTTGAAGCGTATATGACAAACTTGCCATCCAAGCCGATAAGAAGTCCAAATTTTCTATATTGTCAAAACCTTGGTTTGCCCATATAGAGAATTTTTCGGAGAGAATCGTTCTTTTAACAAGGCCTATTGAAAATAATAAACAGCCTTTTTGAAAATTTTTATAATTAAATATTTTGGTCTTTAATTGGTCGAGCTGAGGAATTATTTCATTGTACCTAACAATGGGTCCTGCAAGAAGAGCCGGAAAAAAAGAAACAAATACAGCATAGCTCCACAAATCCTTACTTTTCACCCTCCCCCTCCAGACATCCACTAAATAGGTGATTTGCGAAAAAGTATAAAAACTTATGCCAATGGGCAGGGTCAAATTTAAGAGTTCAACATTTCCCCTCAAAAAAATTTTATTTATCTCAGTAATAAAAAAATCAAAATATTTAAAATAGGCCAAAAAAAATAGATTCGAGAATATGCCAAAATAAAAAACAGTTTTTTGACTATTCCAACCAGATTTTTTCTGACTCGTCTCGATATATCCACCCACCCAAAAATTGAGTAATATTGTCCCCATAATTAGGGCAACATAATCAATTTCCCAATATCCATAAAACAATAGGGATGCTAATAAAACCCATATCCTCGAAATAAAAACCAATCTTGCTTTGTTTAGATAAAAATAAACAAAAACAAATATCGGTAGAAATAGAAAAATGAATTCGAGAGAATTAAATAGCATTGGTCTAATCTATTTTTTAAAAGAACAGTTTTTCATTTTGCAGGAATATTTTTTGATTTCCAGTACCATGCCCCAAGGAACACTATCCAGGAAACCAGGGAAATCCAGACCCCGGGTAAGTAAGGGCTGCTATCAAAAAAGAAATGCAGTTTATGTTTCCCCGCGGGCAATCGAACTCCCTTAAAGACCCCATTGGTCTTAATCACATCGGCTTCATCACCATCAATCTCGGCTCTCCAGTTCGGGTGCCATGCATCCATCACCACCAACACCTCTTCTTCCTGGCTATCGGCCTGAAACACCATTTCCCCAAACTCAAACTTCTCAAGCTCCACTCGCCCTTTTGATTTCCCATTTTTCTCTGGAAAAATGAAGGAATCGGAATCTTTCCATAAATATGCAATTCCTTTTTCGGCATCATACAGGTCGCCAAAATTTTGAATATGCTCTATTCGATCGGCTAGATAAAAATAGGGCCAGGCATTTAAATTTTTATAAACGTAAAACTGTTTGCTTGCATGAATCAACTCCAATTGTTCGTTCTCGGGCTGTCGATTTTCGGAAAGAAAATAATTTACCGCAGAAAAATCAAAAAGCCTCAATGGAAAAAAGTTGTGAAATAATTGTAAAGTTCGACGATACCCTTTTTCATATTTACCCTCTCTCCGCATGAACTCATCCATCATTAAGGCTACTTCCTTTGAGGTAAAGCTTTTTACTCCAGAAAAATCCAAGGTTGGCGCAACCAAATAACCTACGTTATAGCGTCTAGGACCAAACTCTCCCTTAAGAATCCTTTCTTTTGTGCAAGCGATGAAATCCGAGCTACTTCGGCAACCCAGCACACCTAACCTTGCGATTCGATCCGTTGGTTTAAAAATTTCAGAAAGGTTGACTCCATTTTTATTCTGGCGATCCCAAATCAATGATTCTTTATTCATCGGGTAAACAGTCCATACAAGGAGGATACTATTGGTAAGTATAAGTCCGGCAAAAATTCGACCATTTGCCAGCTTCAAAATATTCGCCCAATATGGAGTTACAAATAAAAGAGCCAAGGTAAAAGTCATGCCATAAAAAAGGATATCCTTTGCCCCCATGGTTTCATTAAAAAGCCTAACATTCCCTGAAATCAATCCGGGCAATACAGCCTTTGCATTTGTGGGGATATGAATAAACTGCGAAAACCAATCGCTTAAGAAATGAAGAATTGAAGCTAATGCCTGCGGTGTTGCCACCGCCAAGCAAGCTATTACGAAGAGACCTGCATAAAGAAAAGAAATGAAAAAAGCAGCGACTCGGGTTACCCGTAGACCTCGCAAACTAATAGCGTAGTCATCCGACTGCAGCCGATTTAAAAAGATTCCTATCAAAATGATTTCGTAAACGTGAATAATGGGATGAAACTTTGAGGGCGGGTAAAGATTTAGAAAGGATTGAATGATTTCCAGTATTCCTGGGATTAAGACAACAAGCTCCTGATAAATGAGAAACCCCAAAACCACACATTTTGAAGCGAACTCCCAAAAGTTACGGCTTTTATAGAAAAAGGAAAACAGCAGCACGATCGGAAACAATGGCGAAACCATATTCCATTCTTGGATTCGGAAAGTTTGTGCCATGCCCAAGACACCAGTCCAGTGCGAAAAAATTCCAGCATGAAAATACCCAAACAATCTTTCAAAAAGAATTTGCAAGGTCATAGAGGAGAAAAAAACATCATTGCTGTAATTTGGGTCTCTAACATAACCCACCAGAAATTTCTCAAGAAAAAGGCTATAGAAAACCCAGGCCCCTAAAAGCACCATCGTTAGGCCAGATGCTAAGTTCAGCAGAAAAAAGCGTTTCAGCGCAACCCATAATTCGCCCGGACTTCTATGCAAATCTTTGTAGAGGATTAAAATTACGAAAAAAATTACTGCAAAAATCAACCCCTGATAAAGAATTGCAAACGACCCTAAAAACAAAGAAGAACAAAGGGTGAGGGTATATTGGAAATAATGACGAAGCGAAGGCCCTTTTATAAAATCATACAGGATAAATGATATGGGAACGGTTACGATTGAGAGAACAATCCAATGCCGCTGAAAAAAAAATTCATTTCTAAGCGGACTAAAAGCAATGAGGGATGCCAAGAGAATTTGAGGAACTATTCCTATATCAGGAATGATTCTTTTTAAAAGATGGTAAACGGCAAGAGTTGCTACCCACAACAATATTAAGACGGAACAGTTATAAGCCAAAAGCGAATTCGGAAAAAATTGATCCCACCAACGGAAAAGCCCCCAAGAATGAAATAATCCTGGATCACCAAAAAAAAATGTTCCCCCTATTCCCAAATCAGGACGCCAGCCATTCGATAGCACATTTTGGGAGTGGTAAAATTTTACAACTGACGGGTCTTCTTCTACAAAGAATGTATCTCCAAAAAATACCCGGTAATACCCTAACAGCAAGATTACAAGTAGGCTGATAGGAGCGATCAGGATGTCGGCTTTGCGTTTACAGTTTAAACTAAATGAAATCATTCAAAGGAATAGTAAGCTGAGAGGAAGGCAGAGAAACAATTGGCATTTATGGTTGATATTATAAAATTTTCAAGCCTGAAAAGTGGCTTTCCCACTTAGCACCATAAGCGGGTCCCTTGAGCCACACAAGACTTAAGCAACTACGATCGATCAGTTTCCTTTCACAATTTCGCAACGCTTTTGGTATACGAAAACCACTTTCATCTCGACTGCAAGCTATTAAGTGGTGAAACTCTCCTGACGTAGTTCGTATGTAAGACGAAGGATTTCTTCTTGATTATCGAGTTTCAAATCAAGGAAGTCCTCTTCATTCAAATCCATCCAACAATCCCAATTTTTTGAATCTTTGCCTGTTTGACCAAGTATTAAAATATAAACCGCTAACAGGTAATCCCGGATGTGGCGAAATGAGGCAAGACGTTTGAGCAGGCGGTATATAGGCTTTGGCCTCAAATAAAACCGGCGGAAAGCCAATCTTTCGAAGCGGTGTATGTCCTCGATTGATAATTGAGGTTGGTCAATCAAAACCTGACCCTGACCATACTTATACCAGTTTTGGTGAATTAGAGTTCCTTCTGTTTTTGCTTCGTTATACAGTGCTGTTCCCGGATAGGGAGTATTGATTGAAAGTTGAAACAGGTCACAATCAAGCTCCATAGCAAAATTCAGGGTATCCTCCATGGTTGCCCAAGTTTCTCCCATATGCCCAATGATAAAAGAGCCACGAACCTCAATCCCATGTCGATGGGATATCTCCACCGCTTCAATATAACGTTCGCGGGTGATGGGTTTTCCCATTCTTTCGGCAATTTTAGCATTGCCCGTTTCAATCCCTAAAATGACCTGATGACAACCGGCTTGTTTCATTGCCGAAGCCATTTGATCAGAAAAACAATCGCCACGAATATACGCGCTCCAGGAAACCCCCAGATCCATCTCGACCATCTTT
>JABJCF010000586.1 GCA_018665625.1 Nitrospina sp.
CACGATAACCCAGACCGGGGCTTTGTCGGTCACAGGCACCTCTAGCTTCACAGTCACGGGTACCGACACCCTTACTTTGACAAACACATCCAATGCTTTCACTGGTGCGGTAACCTTAAGCTCAGGAACAGGCAAGGCTGCTGTTATAGCCAGCGGAGCTGCTTCTTTGGCAGCTTCTACTTTGGGCGGCGAACTCGACTTTTTTGCCAATGATGGACTGACGATCAGCGGAAATGTAACCACTGCCGGAAGCACCAACTTGAACGGCAATAATAATTCGGATACGACGGGAGATTTTATCGTCAGTGATGGGGCAACCGTTTCGACAACCAACAATGCCCTGCTCATAACCGGCAAGGACTTTAATCTTAATACCACCGGTGCTTTAAATTCGGGTAGCGCAACAACAAGCATTGCACCCGGTGCAGGAAAAACAGTTGGATTGGGAGCGACCGCAGGGGATATGACGATCAGCGGCGCAGAATTGCAAAATATCACGGCTGCAAATCTGAACATAGGCGATACCGTTAATAAAAATACGGGCGCCATCACTGTTAATGGAATCACCTTGGCCAACACCGCAAATATTTCCGGAACATTGACTCTCGAATCTGCGGGCGCGGTGAATTTTAATACCGGTGCGACTGCAATCACAAATTCATTAAGCGTCAAGGCAGGTGGAACGGTAGCGCAAACAGCGGCTCTGGCAGTGGGAGGAACTTCGGGTTTCACGGCCACCGGTACCGACACCATCACTCTGACAAACGCAGCGAATGATTTCACGGGAGCCGTCACTTTAAGTGCGGGTAGTGGTGCGGTTCAGCTAACCGATGCAAACGCATTTACTCTTGGAAGAACAGATGTCGGAGGGGACATGACATTGACCACTAGCGGGTTAGCCAGTGTGAATGACTTCGTAAACCTGACGAACGGAACCCTAAATATTACCGTGGGTAACGATAGTTCCATGTTTATTGCTGGCCATATTACAGCATCGGGAGGAATCGTTTTAAAAGCAGATGACGATATCACCTTCGGTGCGGGTTCTGGCCTCACCTCAACAACGGGAAATATTTCCCTGACCGCCGATAACGATAATGATAATAATGGCAGTGGTGGCGCAATCACAATGAACGCCGGGTTTATCCGTCCAGGCACTGGGAGCATCAGTTTAACCAGCGATGAAGATATAACACCGTCTACCCTGATCACCTCTAATACCACTTCCACCGCTGTTGTATTAACTTCAAAGAATGGCGGGGTGAAGGATTTGGATACTAATGGGACTTTGGACATCGGTGTTGCCAATGGTACTTTGGTCGCAACGACGGCTACAAATTTTGGCACCACAGCAAACCCGATCGAGGTGACAAGTGGTGCAATAAATTCAACGGGCGTACAAGGGACGTTTGTAATCAATGACCCAGCAGGCAATAGCAAACCCCCTAAAGAACAGGTTTTACCTGGCACGGGTAAGACTGTCGGTGAAGAAGCCACCGAACGCACTGTAAACACGACAGCGGATATTGAAAAGAATTTTGGTGCACCACCGCCAGGAAATAGTCCCGGTGTAGGAAAAACAGTTTCTCAATCTGTGGGCAATACCAATCCGGGAGCGGGTAGATTTGTGGTGGATGTCTTTTCCGAAAGTTTCAACAACCTGGTTGAAGTAGATATCCCCGGTGCAGGAGGTTTGGGAAGTGTATGGGGAGGCAGTTCAAAAGTTTCATCTGCCCCAACCTTCGCGATCCAACAGAAGGTCAGGAAGATCCTCCAGCCGAGGTAGCAATAGTAGGCAGGGTAGTCAGAAAGGCAGCAGTTCGTCGCAGTCAGGTAATCAGGGAACCGAATCAGATGAGGAGGATTCCGGTAATTAAGCATTTCCAGTCCGGCAACAAGAAAGAAAAAATTCCCGCGCCAAAGTTCGAGTATTTAATTATAAGTTTTTAAAATAAAAAAAGCCCCATGCTCTAAGAGCACGGGGCTTTTTTTATTACTATTTTTTAACTTAACTTTTTTCCTGATCTTTACTGAAATCGTAGGAACCTTTTCTAGGTAAGGATGCTGTGAAACTATCAGCCGCTTCTTTCATTGCTAAATCTTTAGCGTCGCCCTCTTCTTGAGCTTTTTTCCTCGCCAAGGCTTCTTTTTCTTCTTCGGTTAGGTTTTCTTCAGACTCAGCCTCTTTCCCTTCTTCAATAGAGGCTTGCTGACCTTCTTCTACCTGTGCATTTTCATCATCTTCCTGTGCTTCTTTCATAGACGACTTAAAATTCTTTATACTGCGCCCGAAAGCACTACCAATTTCGGGAAGTTTTCCCGCTCCAAAAATTATCATAATGATGACCAATATAATCATCAATTCTGGAAAACCAATCCCCATCATAATTCGTGCCCTCCGCAATATTTAGAAAACAACCCGGCAATCGACTAACCGGACCTTAATTTTTTAAAATTCTATTGATTTTTCTAAGTTTATCCTGTTTTGGTCGAAGAATACAAGGGGAATAGTGATCAATCAACGAAAAAGGAAAACACCTTATTAATTTCAAAGACTATTGGTACCACAAAAATATTAATCGACTTTCCGATAAAGGTGTAAATGAAAATCTTATCCCAATTACGATAAAAG
This sequence comes from Nitrospina sp., assembly GCA_018665625.1. The sequence continues at coordinate 2,633 of JABJCF010000586.1, forward strand.
TTTTAATAAAATCAATACTAAATAGTTGACATACTCTAATTATAGATTTACATTAAAGTATAGAATATGTAAATTTTGTGTAACGGTTTCGACTCGCTGGGAAATTTATAAAAAATGAATTTAGAGCTTTTAATTGCAATCCTATTTGGTGGTTTACTGATCTACCGAGGTTTGTTCTCTCTTCGTAGAACCCGCATGCGTATAGCTGCAATGAGTTTGGGAACACTTATTATTGTTACAGTGGTTTCCGTTAATCCTCAGGGCTCAGTAAGCCAGACAGGTGTTAGCAATTCACGTCACTCTCCCAGTGAACAGGAAAGCCGGGTAGCTATTAAGCTCTACCAAAATCAAATAAACTCTGAAATCAAAACTGAAGCAGAAGCTTTGATTAAAAATGCCCAGGCCCGCCCCTTTCACAAAAAATCTCCTGAAGACTTTCTGGTTCTTGCAAGTCGGGAATACGAACAAAATAATATAGATACAGCGCTGGATTTTGCATATGCAGGCTTGCATTTAAACCCGAACAACAAACAAGTGGATGCCGCTCTTAGCAATATTACAGGAATGGTTTTTTCCAGCTTGGGTCTTGATGATTTCGCGACTGTTAGATTTGAAGAAGCGGTTAAAAAGTTTCCTTACGATGCTGACACACACAATCATCTTGGAATTCTTTATTTCGAGCAAAAGGATTTTAACAAGGCTGAAGAAAAGTTTAAAAAGGCTCTGACCCTTAGGCCGAAAGATGGCAGGATCTATTACAACCTGGGAAACCTATTTAAAGAACAAAACAGCTTGAGAAAAGCCGAGAAGACATTCAAGCATGCTATAAAAGTCGACCCTCAGTCACCAGACCTTCATAATGGATTAGGAACAGTTTTGTGGGCTCAGGACAAGCAGGCTGACGCAGAAAAGGAATTTCAGAAAGCCATGGAACTTTCTTTAGGGTATGGTCTGGAACCTCAAGGCGAAACACCGCAGGAAAATAAAGATTCAAAAGACTTCTAAGTAGCAATTCCCACTCAAAATTTTTCTTTAGGCTTCCCGCAAAGAACTAATAGCTTTTTTGTAATCTTTTGCATTGAAAATAGCTGATCCGGCAACCAGCACACTAGCACCTGCCTGTTTTATATCTCCAGCATTTTCGGCCTTGATCCCACCATCTACTTCCAATTCAATAGGGTTTTCGTAATGCGACATCACGTCATTCAAGTTCTGAATTTTATCCAGCATTGAGGGAATGAATTGTTGCCCTCCGAACCCAGGGTTGACAGACATCAATAGAACAAGGTCTATCTCATGGAGAATTTCTTCAAGTGAAGAAAGCGGAGTCGCTGGATTTAGCACCACCCCAGCCTTAACATCCTGCTCCTTTATCAATTGAATAGTCCGGTTCAGGTGGGTGCAAGCCTCGACATGGACAGTGATAATATCAGAGCCTGCACTGGCAAAATCTTTAACGTAAGCATCGGCATTCTCAATCATCAAATGGACATCCAACGGAAGCTCGGTTGCCTTGCGCACAGATTCTACAACTGCGGGTCCGATGGTAATGTTGGGCACAAAATGCCCATCCATCACATCCACATGAATCCAGTCTGCACCCGCTTGCTCAACCTCTTTCACCTCTTCATTCAAGCGACCAAAATCTGCTGAAAGAATGGATGGAGCAATTATTATTTCTTCTTTGCTGTTTGACATTGAATTGATTTCCTTATCGCATCACAAATTTCGGGAAGCATATCACAAAAGCCTGAGGACTGTCCTCATATATTACAATGGTTATCAAAAGCTACTTTCTTTATAATAGAAAGCTTTATCCAAACTTCCTATATTAGCCTGTGGAACAAAAACTAAAAATAGTCCGAGAAAAAATCAAAGCCTATTTGATGCAAGATCACAACATGCTGATTTTAGCTGCATTGATCGGCTTCCTGGCTGGCTTCGCTTCTACGGCATTCAGGTGGATGATTGATTTTTTTGGAATTGTCTTTTCTGCTGAGGGGTTATCGTGGCTGGGAATTACGGGTACCGCACTGCCTTTTCTTTTACCACTTATGCCAATGTTTGGAGGCATTATCACAGGCATCATTTGTCATTTCTTTCCTGACGCGGTTAAGGAAAATGGCGTCCATCGTGTGATGCACGCTGTAGCTTTGAAAGCCGGTAAAATCCGAAAACGAACTCTTATTACCTGCTCAACAACCTCGGCTCTTACCATTGGTTCAGGCGGCTCTGCAGGGCGAGAAGGCCCCACCGTTCAAATTGGCTCGGCCGTAGGCTCGGCATTAGGGAATCTATTTCATTTATCAAGAGAGCGGGTACGTGTATTGGTGGGTTGCGGTGCCGCAGCGGGAATCGCGGCATCCTTTAATGCTCCTTTGGCAGGGGTCTTATTTGCCCTGGAAATAATTCTCGGCGATTTTGCAATTCGTACCTTCAGTCCGATTATCGTGGCTTCGGTAATAGGGACGGCAACAGGAAGAGCTCTTGAAGGAAACGAAATAACATTTCAGGTTCCCGTTCATGAACTGGTCAGTTATTCAGAAATTTTTCTTTATTTAATTCTGGGTCTATTATGCGGACTGGTTTCCCGGCTGTTCACTTTGGTCTATTTTAAATCGCATGAATTTTTTGCAAACAAAGTTCTTATCCCCAAACCCCTGAAGCC
>JABJCF010000587.1 GCA_018665625.1 Nitrospina sp.
ATTATATCGAAAGAAGCCTAGAGGCCACCATGACAAGAATTACTGCAGCGGATATTTTAAAAGTAGTCCCCATAACCAGAAAAACTTTATGGTTGTGGCAAAAAAAATATCGGTTTTTTCCAGATCCCCAAAAAGAAGGTCACCCAGGGGGTAAGGGAATAGTAGGTTACTATCCCGCATGGGTTGAGGAAAGGTGCAAGCAAGTATACGCACTACAGAAAAAAGGCTACACCATAGCCATGATCCAAAATATTATTGAAAAAGAACAAAAGGATAAATCTACAAGGAAAGTGTTGGTTGTCGATGATGAAGTAAAATTTTGCGATTTGCTTAAAAAGATATTTCAGAAAAACGACTTCATTGTTGAAACCGCCTACGATGGATGGGAAGCAGGGAAAAAAGCTGCTGAATTTCAGCCCACTATTATGATTCTCGATATTACCCTACCAGGCATCAATGGATTGCAGGTCTGTAAAAATTTACGAGCGGATTCCAAAACTGAAAAGATAAAAATCATTACCATTTCAGGTGACCTGAGATATTCCGAAGCTGAGGTTCTGGAGGCAGGAGCCAATTCATTTTTCACCAAACCGGTGAACTTTGAAAACCTTCTTTCCTTATGCAATGACTATGTTACCCTCCCGGAATCTCAATCATAAATTCTTAAATTTAATTCCGGCCTGATCAATAAGCCCACATTAGTCTTTTTCAATTCGCAAATGGAAAAGGGTTATGATATAAGCATGATCACCTTTTTTTTGTAGAAATATTTCAGGTTTTAATATGACAACTATGGATATTGCGGAACTAGAAAAAACCGCATTAGAATTAAGGCGGCTTGCCTTAAAAATTATATTCGAAGCAGGGTCAGGGCATCCAGGTGGAAGCTTGTCTGCAACAGACTTGATGACAGCTTTGTTCTTTGGTGGAATATTACGTTACGACTCCAGCAAACCTAAAGACCCAAAACGCGATCGTTTTTTGTTGAGCAAGGGCCACGCTTCAGGAATTCATTATTCGGTACTTGCAAGAGCAGGCTTTATTGCTGAGTCCGATCTCTCCGATTACAGGAAAATTAACAGCGCTCGGTTCCTTTCCGGGCATGGTCACCCCAAAACTCCGGGAATTGAAATTGCCTCAGGTAGTTTGGGACAGGGCTTAAGCGTTGCTCACGGTATTGCATTGGGAACCCGACTTGATGGATTCGACTCTAAAACCTACGTCATATTGGGAGACGGTGAGATCCAGGAAGGTCAGATTTGGGAAGCTGCCATGTCAGCCGTGAAATTCAAATCTAACAATCTGGTAGCCATCGTAGATTTTAATAAAGTCGCTCAAGACAATATAACGAAAGACTTAAAAGACATTGAACCCATAGAAGCTAAATGGGAATCTTTTGGATGGGATGTTCAACGAATCGACGGTCATAATATGACCGAGATAATGAAGGTATTACAAATGCCTGCCCACCCGGAAAAACCAAGAGTGATCATCGCTGACACCATCAAAGGCAAAGGCGTTAGTTTTATGGAAGGGCAAACAGCATGGCATGGAGTCGCACCTTCCAAAGAAGATTATGAAAAAGCTTTAAAGGAATTGGAGTAAGAATGAAAGACGCCGCAACACGCGATGCCTATGGGCAGACCCTGGTAGACATTGGGGCCAATACAGATATAGTGGTTCTCGATTCAGGGGTAAGCGACAGCACCCGTACGAAAAAATTTGGACAACAATTTCCAGATCGCTTTTTTAATATGGGGATTGCTGAAGCAGATATGGTTTGTACCGCTGCCGGTCTGGCAACTACAGGTAAAATTCCATTCGCAACCAGCTTCGCATGCTTTTTACTAGGCCGTACAATGGATCAGGTTCTGGTCAGTGTCGCTTATTCCAATACCAATGTTAAGCTGGTGGGTACTCATTGTGGGCTTGCAGTGGGTGAAGATGGCCCCAGCGCTCAAATGATCGTCGATATTGCCTACACCCGAGCTATTCCCAATATGATTGTTGTGCAACCCGCGGACTGGGAAGAAACCGTTCAAGCTACTAAAGCTCTTGTGGACTACAAAGGCCCTGCATATTTTCGATTGGGACGGCCAAAAGTTAAGGCGATTTTTGATTCTTCCTATAAGTTTGAAATCGGTAAGGGAAGGGTGGTCAAACAAGGCAGTGATCTGGTTATCTTTGCCACAGGCACAATGGTTCAGGAAAGCCTTGTGGCCATGGAAGAATTGGCAAAAGGGAATATCAACGTGACATTGGTCAATATATCGACTTTAAAGCCAATCGATCGCGAAATTATTGTTGAACAGGTTCGCAGCCACGGCGCTCTAATAACTGCTGAAGATCATAATATTATCGGTGGTTTAGGCGATGCCGTCGGAGAAGTTCTGTTGGATAACCAAATTGCCGTTCCGTTTACACGGGTTGCGGTTAAAGACCAGTTTGCAGAAACCGGCACAGGGCCTCAGTTGTATGAAAAATATGGTTTGTCCCACAACCATATTGTCAAAGCGGTAAAAGACACACTGAGCAAGAAGTAATCCCTTAATTAAAGGGTAGAGCCAACCTAGAGGCTATTTTCACCCCTTAATTCAGCCTCCATTTCTTAGTTGACATAATATATGTTATGAGAACTTGCGTTGAGTGCGAAAATTAAACTAAAAACCAAACCCCTTTAAATTTTATGTGTGGCATAGCGGGCCTTCTCGATTTTGATATAACCCAACCATCTGAGAATCCAGGGCGGATTTTAAGATTGATGCTCGACAGCATTCGCCATCGTGGTCCAGATGATCGTGGTGAGGAACTCATTCCCAGCGAAAACGGTCCCACACTCCATTTGGGGCACCAAAGATTTTCCATTATTGATCTCAGTCCCGGCGGTCATCAACCGATGCCCAATGCCGATCAATCTCTTTGGTTATCCACAAATAGCGAAATTTATAATTACAAAGAATTGCGCGAAGAATTATCGGATAAATTTCGATTCAATTCACAGTCGGACACCGAAGTTTTATTAAAAGCTTACGAACACTGGGGTTTGGATTGCCTTGAAAAACTCCGTGGAATGTTTGCTTTTGCTGTTTGGGATTCAAAAAACCAATCTCTCATCCTCGCTCGTGATCGTTTAGGAATCAAGCCGCTCTATTATTTATCCACCGAAAAGCAGTTTTTATTCGCTTCGGAAGTTCGCGCTCTACTTGCAACAGGATTATCGGACAAAACAATCAACCCGACCGGACTGTACCATTATCTATCTTTTGGACATTTGAAATCCCCGGAAACTTTGATCGAAAATATTCAGGAACTCAAGCCGGGACATTATCTAATAGTCGACCGCGATGGCAATTTTAAGGAAACGCGTTACTGGCATCCATTGGATGCTTTAAATACATCTGATAACGATGGCCAAGCTATTCAGGATATTCTTCAAGAATCTGTGAAATATCGTCAGGTCAGCGATGTTCCCATCGGTGCTTTTCTCAGTGGTGGAATTGATTCAAGCGCCATTGTTTCTCACATGACTGGCACTTCTGATAATCCGATAACGACTCTTACTATTGGGTTCAAAGAAAAAGAATTTGATGAGTCTGAACATTCTGCGGAGATTTCAGGCCTATTTAAAACCAACCATCAATTGCTAACCTTGGATGAAGAACAACTACTAGAATCGCTGCCCGCTGCTATCAACGCAATGGATCAGCCGACTATGGATGGGATCAACACCTTTCTTATTTCCCGCGCAGCAAATGAAGCGGGGTTGAAAGTTGTTTTGAGCGGATTGGGTGGCGATGAATTGTTCGGAGGCTACCCCTCTTTTCGTTTGGTACCAAAACTTTTGGAAAGAAAAAAATGGCTGAAAGTTTATCCTAAATTCTTATTGAACCTGGGCACAAGAATATTGAAGAGCTCTCTTCCTGTTGATCAGGGCATTAAGCTAGAACATTGGTTGAATGGAAAGTTGAGTGGCGCCCATGAATATTTTTTGATACGTGCTCTTTATTGCCAGGACCAGGTTTTTGAACTTTTTAACGATCAGAGCCTTGCAGAAAAAGAAACCTTGAAAAATTTCGAGTCAACAAAAGAGTCTTTAAGTTTAGACAAGCTGAATGGCGATTTCAATTTAATCTCTTACCTCGAAACCACTCACTACTTACAGAATATGTTGCTTAGGGATACCGACATGATGAGTATGGCGCATCCCCTAGAAGTACGTGTGCCTTTCATGGACCATAAACTGGTTGAGTATATGTTCAACATGCCTGCTCATCTTAAAAAGCTTACCGGTACGCCCAAGGCTTTACTCGTTGACTCGTTGAAACCCGCGTTACCCGACTCCATTGTGCATCGTAAAAAGATGGGCTTCACCCTGCCCTTTGAGCCTTGGATGCGCGGCGCAATGAAATCAGAAATGGAGTCGGTTTTGCTGACTTCTGTAAAACCCCTGGAAGATTTAATTTCTCAGACGACAGTAGAAAGTATTTGGAAACAGTTTTTGGCAGGAAAATTATCATGGTCACGCCCCTGGGCGCTTTATGTGCTCAAGCGCTGGGTGGATAAAAATCTTTAAAACGGGATATTAAATATTTTGGAAACTCCTTTTTATCAGGTAGACGTTTTTTCTGGCGAACTATTCGGAGGAAATCCATTAGCCGTATTTTTGCGCGGTGAGGATTTCAAAGAACCGCAACTGCAGCAAGTCGCCAGAGAGATGAACTTATCTGAAACTACTTTTATATTCCCCTCTTCTCACCCGGATGCCGATTTCGATGTCCGCATTTTCACTCCCGAAAAAGAAATCCCTTTTGCGGGCCATCCCACCCTGGGAACAGCCTTTGTTTTACGTGACTCAGGGATGCTTGCATCGTCTCAGAATAAACTGCGCCTGAAATTTAAGGCAGGATTGATTCCTGTCAGTCTGGAAGAAGATGGAAAAATATTTATGACGCAACCTTCTGGAAAAATTTTTCAGACTTTTATGAATAAAGAAAGAATTGCTCAGGCTTTGGGACTCACTGAAAATAACCTCGACGAACTGCTTCCAGTTCAATCTGCATCCACAGGTTTTCCGGCTTTATTGGTTCCTATAAATTCTCTTCGGGCCATGCAACGAATTGTTTTGAATTTGTCATTATTAAAAGAGCTACTGGACGAAGTCGGTGTGGATATGATTTACCCTTTCACCCGACAGACATGTGAAGAGGCGAGCTCCATTCATTCTCGCGGGTTTGCTCCTTTTATTGGGATTCCTGAAGATCCTGCAACGGGAAGTGTGGCTGGTGCTTTGGGTTATTACTTAAACGACAAAGACCCGAAGGAAAAAACAATCGTCATTGAGCAGGGTTACGAAATGAAGCGCCCGGGCCAAATTTTTGTAGAATTGGATAATGTTGAAGGACAGAGCCCCTCAATTCGTGTTGGGGGAAATGCAAGGTTGGTTTTTAAAGGGACGTTGTATCTTGATTAGCAGACTAGGCCGTTTTCTGAACCTGTTTGTCTTCGGGAATATGCAGGCAATGGGTACAAATATGGCCTTTTTCCCTTCCACACATTAGACAGCATTCCAGCTCTTCTGATCCTTTAAAAGCTCCACTACAGTGATAGCAACGCTCTTCAGACTCTTTTTTCTTCTTAATTCGGCGTTTTACTCGTCTTTTATTGATCAGAAACTGACTTTGAGAGATATTCATTTATTTCCTGTCTTAATTAACTGTTTATGCATTATTCCCTAAATTTGATGCCAAAACCCTGGAAAAGGTTCAAAATAATTCTATTAACCTCAAATTAGAGCTAAAACGCCATCATTTACCTTTTTCAAGCGTTCGGCTCCAAAAAGAACTTCTACCAATTTCAGAGCAAATTCCATAGCTGTCCCTGGACTTTGGCTGGTAATGATCTTTTGGTCTACCACCACCCTATCCTTTAAACTCTCAATAGAATCGAATTCAGATTGAACTGAAGGGTGACAGGTAAATGATCTGTCCTGTAAAATTCCAGCTTTTTGCAGTACCGTGGGGGCCGCACAAATCGCTGCAATATACTTATTCTCTTCATGCATTTTCTTTAAAAGCTTTTCCACTCTTAAATCTTTTTTCAAGTTGTCAGTTCCGGGTTGCCCTCCAGGCAGACAAATTAAATCAAAGTCTTTTTCCATAACATTATCGAGCAATTCGTCGGGTTCTACTTTTATTCCCCGAGATCCTTCAAGCACACCCGCAACCGTTGCCGCCATAGTAACTCGGGCGCCGGCCCTTCTTAATATATCCACAATGGTAATGGTTTCAATTTCCTCAAAACCGGGTGCAAGGGTCACCAGAACCGTTTTCATGACGCTCTCCAAATCAAAATTAAGGCATTAAATCAATAATCCTACCCCTTCTCTCTTGTACCATATATAAACTGGTGTTAAAATTTTTCAATACTGGAACATTAAATTTCAATGAGTTGGGATATATATTGATAGCTGCAGAGAAATCAGAATTGTCCATTAGCGGTGCAAATCAAATTCAGGCCATGTTCAATGC
>JABJCF010000588.1 GCA_018665625.1 Nitrospina sp.
ATATGGCGGGTACCGCCGAAGAAACTTCTGCGCAAGCTAATGTTGTGTCAGCCGCTTCTCAGGAGATCAGCAGGAATGTGCAAACCGTTGCTACGGGTACAGAAGAGATGGGCGCAAGCATCAAAGAAATCGCTCAAAATGCTAATGAAGCTGCAAAGGTTGCAGCTTCAGCGGTAGACGTTGCTTCATCGGCAAATAAAACGGTGAGTAAATTGGGTGATAGTAGTGCTGAAATTGGTCAGGTAGTAAAAGTCATTACCTCCATTGCTGAACAAACCAATCTTCTGGCGCTGAACGCAACCATTGAAGCAGCAAGAGCTGGGGAAGCAGGCAAAGGCTTTGCCGTGGTGGCTAACGAAGTAAAGGAGCTTGCTAATCAAACTGCTAAAGCTACCGATGAAATAAGCTCTAAAATCCAAGCCATTCAGCAGGATACCAGTGGCGCTGTAGAAGCGATTGCTGACATTAGTCAGATAATTAACCAGATTAGCGATATTTCCAATACCATTGCTAGTGCTGTTGAGGAACAAACGGCGACTACGGCAGAAATTAGCCGTAATGTCGGTGAAGCCGCTAAGGGAAGTAATGAAATCACAAACAACATAAATGGTGTTGCCCAAGCTGCTGAGGATACTTCTCAGGGAATCGGGCAAAATCAGGAAGCTGCAAGTGAGCTGTCAACTATGGCTGCGGATCTTCAAAAACTGGTAGGACAATTTAAGTATTAAAAATCGAATACCCCCCCCATCGGCCTTTTGCAATATAAAAGTTTTTATTGTGAGAGGCCGAATTTTCCCCTCTTTTATTCAACTTGATATTTTCGGCTGCATCCCATAAATTACATTAAACCCCCAATTTCCTTTTGTAAGGTGAGCTATAAAAGCTGTCTCCTAAATAGGAAGGTTTGGGGGTTCGTTTTTTCTGGTTTAAAACGGGACAAAAAAATCTTTAGGAATAAAATTTTCTCTGGAGTCATTTCAATTGAGTCACGGATTATTGTTAGTTTTTGAAGGAATTGATGGTACAGGTAAGAGCACTCAGTGCAGAATGCTGGCCGAATTACTAAGCCAAAAAGGAATCGCCAATATCGCTCTAGCTGAACCCACCCGAGGAGAATGGGGGATGAAAATCCGCCGTCTTTTGACAGAGGGAAGAAATGGGGTCAGTCCAGAAGAAGAGTTGGCATGGTTTATTAATGACAGGAAGCAAGATGTAGAGCTAAATATTAACCCTGCATTAAAACAGGGAAAAGTGGTGCTGATGGACCGTTATTATTTTTCGACAGCTGCCTATCAGGGAGCCTTAGGGTTCGACCCAGAAAAGATAAGAAAAGATAATGAAAAGTTTGCTCCACAACCGGATAGGGTTTTAATTTTTCATAACTCTCCTGAAAAAAGCCTGGAAAGGATTGAATCTTCCAGAGAAGGTAAAAGTGCTTTTGAAAAACAGGATTATTTAATGGATGTGCAGAATATTTTTAAAAGCTTCGCTGGCAAAAATATTCGGTTTATATCCAGTGATGTATCTTTAGAAAAAGTTCATGAACAGGTGCTGCAAGAAGTTCAGGACCTTTTTGAATTGAAATTATGAAACGTTTTGTTATTGCTATTACCGGCGCGAGCGGTGTTTGCTACGGAAAAAGATTATTTGATTGTTTGAAAACTCAGTCAGAAGTCCATGTGATTATTTCTGAGCGAGGGGCTGAACTATTGAATATTGAATTAGATTTAAAACCCTCTTATTTTAAGGGCGAAAACGTAACTCTTCATAAAACTACAAGAATCAACACTTCTATCGCCAGTGGTTCTTTTCGGGTTGATGGAATGGCCATCGTGCCTGCAAGCATGGGGACAATAGGAAGAATTTCGGCGGGTGTCTCCACAAACCTGATCGAACGAGTGGCAGATGTGATGCTCAAAGAAAAACGAAAATTGATAGTGGTACCCCGAGAAGCTCCTTTAAGTACTATTCATCTAAAAAATCTTCTTTCATTGGATCAAGCCGGTGCCCTTATTCTTCCTGCATCTCCGGGTTTTTATCAGGGGCAAAACTCAGTAGAAAGTTTGGTGGATTTTGTTGTGGCAAGAATAATGGATCAGCTAGGCGTCGAACAAGATTTGATGCCTCCCTACGAGGTCTGAAAGGGTCGCTTGCCATGATTTACCTGGACAATGCCGCGACCACCCCAATGGACCCTAAAATCATTTCCTCTTTACAGAATGATATGCACGATCAATTCGCCAATAGCGGAGCGGTCTATGGCATTGGGTTGGATGCCAAAAAGAAAATAGATGAATCCACGGAAACGATAACTGCTGCTTTAGGAATTCCTGCTTCTCATAATTTGGTTTTCACGAGTGGTGGAACAGAATCAAACAATCTTTTTATAAAGGGTCTTTGTTTTCCGGATAAAAAAACGGCTTATCTTGGTTTAGAGCATCCAAGTATTACTGAAACCTTACAATCATTTAAGTCCTTTGACAATGAACCGGTTTCTTTGTTGGAATATAATAAGGAAGGACGACTTGATCTTTCCTGTCTTCCACTCCTGAAAGAAAAACGCATCAGGCTCCTTTGTCTCTCACATGTAAATAATGAACTTGGAACCATTAACGACCCCGTCCCTCTGATTTCTAAAATGATAACGGAGGCACCACAGACCCGCCTGTTTCTTGATGGTGTGCAGGCCATTGGCAAGGTTAAGCTCGATAAAGCTATGTGGTCAGGTTTGGCGGGCTACTCCTTGTCTGCCCATAAGTTTCATGGACCCAAAGGCATTGGTTTGTTGATTTATGATTCGCGATTAAAATTGAATCCGCAATTGCATGGAGGAAAACAACAATTTAGTGTTAGAGCAGGAACCCTTCCGGTTCCTTTAATAATAGCTCTGGCTGAGTCCATTAAATTGGCAACCGAGCAACAAGAAGCCGCGCAAAATATAATTCGGAATCTTCAAAAATATTTGCTGGATGGCTTGAAAGAGCTAGAA
>JABJCF010000589.1 GCA_018665625.1 Nitrospina sp.
AATCAGGCAATCGTTACCGCTATTTCCAATGACGATGGCTATGAAAATATTTTCACCTATCAACTTCAGGTATTATTGAAGAAAGGGGATATGGTCGTTGCTATTTCCGCCTCCGGTAATTCAAAAAATCTGATAAATGCTATAGAGTACGCAAACAACAATGGCGCCACTACTGTGGGAATCACCTCATTTGATGGTGGGCAACTGCACAAAGTGGCAAAACTAGGAATCCATGTTCCTGCAAACAAGGGAGAGTATGGCCCCGCCGAAGACGCGCACATGGTGCTTAACCATCTCATCGGGGCCTATCTAACCCGCTTAGTTGCAGATGAGAAATAAAATTTAAATAATTATTTTAAAAAGAAAAAGTCGTCAATCAACTAATGAGAGCCTGTTTTGAATGATACGTATTCAATAGATAGTCATAAACTGACTTATGAGCCCGCATGAATCTTTCAATTTGAAATTCTCTTCCAATTAAGAAACCTATGTTTAAAGCATACTTTGCAGACCTAAGCCATACTGCGCAAGGCGTAATGTCAAAGATATTCCCTATTGGTGTTGCGACAGTAGCTGCCTATGCCCATCAGGAGCTTGGCGAACAATTAGAAATAAAGCTGTTCAAACTTCCTGAAGAGCTGAACAAGGAACTTTGTTCAGGCATCCCGGATTTTTTATGTTTATCAAACTATGCTTGGAATTTGCAGATTGCAAATGCTTTCGCCAAAGCAGTAAAAAAGAAAAAACCTAAAACAGTTGTTGTCTTAGGTGGCCCCAATTTCCCCGATTCTGAGGAAGAGCGCTGCATATTTCTTAAAAAATATTCCTCAATCGATTTCTATATTGTTGGAGAAGGTGAGGAAGGTTTCGTAAATCTTTTTAAAAAGCTAAAAGCCTTTGAAATGAATTCTGCTCAACTGAAAAAGCAAAGAGAAAAAATTCAAAATTGCGCATATCTTTTGGATGAGGAGTTAATCATTGGGGAAACAAAAAGGATTGATGACCTCAACCGAGTTCCCTGCCCTTATCAAACGGGAATGCTTGACCCTTTTTTCTCAATGCCTCTTGTTCCAATTGTTGAAACGGCTAGGGGTTGCCCATTCCAATGCACCTTCTGTGCAGATGGTAAAATGGCTGCAAATAGAGTATTTCGGTACCACGAGGAAAGGGTTACTGAGACTCTTGAATATATTGCCAGTCGCGTTAATGGTTGTGACGAATTGATCATAGCCGATCTGAATTTTGGTATGTACGATCAAGATATCTCAACCGCAAATACTATCGCCCGTCTGCAAAATGAAAAAGGCTATCCGCTTGCTCTTAAAGCATCTGCAGGGAAAAACAAACCCGATAAAATTATTAATATCACAAAGATATTAAAGGGAAGTGGTTTTCTGGGGGCTGCGTTGCAGTCGACCGATCCGGGTGTTTTGAAGGCTATCAAGCGAAGCAATATTCCTCCTGAAAAAATATTAAATTTGGCGAAATTTGGAAAGTCTCAGGGTAACCCAACATACACAGAAGTCATCTTGGGTTTGCCTGATGATTCTAGGGAAAAACATTTTGAGTCTCTTAGAGTTGGTGTGGATATGGGGCTGAACTCGATAAGAATGTACCAACTGATGCTTTTGGCGGGAACGGAAATGGCGAGTCCCGAAACTAGAAAAACTTATGAAATGATAGTCAAGTGGAGAATTCTTCCTGGCTGTGCGGGCATTTACAAAATCCTAGGCGAGGAATACTGCATCGCTGAATATGAAGAAATTGTTGTCGGGAATAAAACGTTACCATTTAATGATTATCTTGAGTGTCGTTTAATGAATCTGCTCATTGAAACTTTCATCAACAATGCTTTGTTTGAAGAAGTTTTTGGCATGATTCATGCCCTAGGGCTAGCTAGGTTTGACTTCCTTGAATATATTCTTGATCATCCTGAAACTTACCCTGAAACAATTCGGTCATATTTCGAAAGTTATATTGCAGACACAAAAGGTGATTTATTTGAATCTGAGGAAGAAGTACGAGCTTTTAGCCAAGAGGAAGAGAATATAAAGAAATATATCATAGGGAGTAGTGGTCGCAACGAGTTACTTTACCATAAAGCTCTATGCTATTTGTCGTTTGAAGATTTGAATCAAATGCTTTACTCAGTCACAAAAATGTTTCTGCTGGAGAAGGGAAAGATGACTGATGAAACAACCAATTATTTGAAAAATCTTGAGCGATTTAGCCTTTTACGTAAGCGATCTTTTAAGGATACGCATTTAGAATACGTAGAAACATTTGAGTATGACTTTAAATTTATTTCTGAAATAAATTTTGAAATAGACCCAGGACAAATTAAGCGATGTGATCCTTTAACTTTTCGCATAAAGCATAATCAGGATCAAATTTCTTTGATTCAAAATGCTTTAAATATATACGGGGAATCTACCGCAGGTCTTGCCCGACTGATTCAGAGAAACAACTTGAAGTTGATGTTCAGGGGTTTTGAATATAACTAGGGGTTGTCATACAGAGTATAAATCCCTTAGACCTTCATTGGATTTTACTCTTGGGGAGAATCCAAGAAAATAGCTGACAGGGTTTTAGGAGTGATTAAATGAGTAAGTCGGGATTGATCGAAGATGGCGTGGGAGCTTATCCCCCGGTTCGAAGTTTGGACAACTCAAGCAGAGTTGGACAAAATATAGAACTTGAAGAGTATGTTGATTCTCTGAAGAACAATTTCTCAATAAACAAAAAACTCTTATTAGTTCAGATTCCTCAATGGGATTTTCGTTATTTTAATGTATCTACAGCCCGAAAAAGAGGCTATTACGCATACCCCCCAACTGGGCTTCAATATCTGGCTTCAGCACTGGAAGACCGTGATCTGGAAGTTAAAATCTTAGACCTAAATTACGAACTTCTAGCTAGAGTTAAAACTGACGATACGTTTGAACCTGATAAATGGCTCACCATTTTAGATGAGTACCTGGAAAAATTCCCGGCTTCCTTCATTGGGGTCTCCTGCTTATTTGATACTGGAATAAAACCTCTTCTGGATATATTGGGTCACCTTAAAAATAGGGGCGATGCCATAGTCCTCGCCGGAGGAGTGGTCCCCACTTATGACTGGGAAAAACTCCTTTCACAAAAACTTTGCCATTTTATTTGCGAAGGGGAATCTGAAAATAAAATTAATTTTCTTCTAGGAAAATTTCTTGATGACAATATTGATTCTGAGCCTACACCTGGAATCCGGTTCAGGTATCAAGATCAATTAAAAGAATCTTTCGGGCCTGCAGATGTTATCAATCCTAAGGGCAATTTGATAACTACCTATCAGCAAATTCCTATAGAAAAATACTTTAATGTGGGCTCGCTAAATCCATTTACAAGAATGGCAACAACCGAAAACCCTTATGCGGCCATAATTCTGAATCGAGGATGTCGTGCAGCTTGCACATTCTGCGCTGTAAGGGATTTTAATGGTAAAGGAGTTCGTACGCGAAACGTAGATGAACTAGTAGAAGAGATTACATACCTGAACAGGGAGCGTGGAATCAAGCACTTTGAACTTCTCGATGATGATTTTCTCAGATACGATGACGCGGTTTTCCAACTCTTGCAAGGAATCATTGACAACAAGCTTGATTTAACTTGGTCTGCAAACAACGGTTTAATTTGTAATGCATTAACTGATGATATTTTAAATCTATTCCAAAAAACTAATTGCACTGGGTTTAGAATTGGAATTGAATCTGGAAATGCAGAGATGCTGAAAGAAATCCAGAAACCTGCTACCCTGCCTTCCTTAAGAAAAGCGTCTAACCTTTTGAAGAAGTATCCAAGCCTTTTTATCGGGGGAAATATCATTGTCGGCTTCAATGAAGAAAAATTCCATCAGATGCTGGACTCTTTCTGGTTTTCAGTTGAAATGAATGTTGACTGGACAGCATATACTGTTTGCCAAGTTATCCGTGGCGCCTCTGCTTTTGAAAACTTCACCGAATACTTTTCAGAGCGAATGACCTCCCAAGGGAAGGCCGTTGCCAACATGTCCCCCTCGAGAGATAGTTTAAAGGGAGAAATTGATACAGCAGAAGATATTCTATCTGGTCTGGACATCTTCGACCTACCTCTTGACTCACAGCCAAATAAAGAACAGGTTAAGGAGATTTGGTTTTCTTTTAATATGATCGGAAACTTTATAAACAACAAAAATTTGAAGCCAGGCAAACAACCTAAAAAGTTTATCAATTGGGTTTCAATGGCTCAAATTTCCTATCCACAAAATCCTTACATGTGCCTATTTTTGGCGTTAGCCTATCGTTTGATCGGGAATGAGCAGGCTACAGAAGAACAATACCAAAGAATGTTGATTAATCTGGAGAACTCTAAATATTGGGCAGAACGATTTGATCAGTTTGGCTTGAGTGTTTTTGTTGAGGATTTCCCCAAAACTCCAGAAGCGGTTTCTAAGCAGTTGGAATATTTGAGAGCAAGTATTTTTGAAAAGATCAAACCAACCATACCAGAAAATGTTATTCCGTACCTTTAGCTTTTTCTCTACGCATTAATCTCCATTAAGACTGCCTCAAACCCCGATAATCAGTTAACCTGATCTAATATTTAGAAATAAAATCTTTATTTTTTTTCAGCCACTCAATTCCAATGGGATTTTCAACGTTTCGGCAATGAATATCTGACTGAGACATTAGTTCTTTGAAGCTTTCCATTAATTTTTCTTCTTCGGGAGAATACTGAAAAACACCTTCCACTCTGGCCATCATTTCTTGAGTGACCTCAAGAATATCCTGCGGGCTGTTGTCCTCCAATTCAAGTCCCAACTCTTCAAAGTTGTTTGAACTAATATTTAATTTAAGTTTTACGCCTTCTTTGAATTTTAGATACTGACCCGTTTTAACAAAATTAAATTTTTTTGGAATGTATATGCAATTTTTCCCAAAGGGAGCTATATCGAACTCGGACATTTGAACATTAGCCATAGGATTATCAAAAATGGTTGATAAGTCACTGATCCCGGACGGTGACCCTAAAAAGAATTTGCAAGTACCAACAAGGAAAATGTCTAAAAAGTCGCCTTGAAATTCTGAGACTGAGTAGTCGATAAGTTTTGGATGTGAATATGAAATTGGTTTATTGACGACTGAACCGACTCTTATTACTGTCAGACCCTTTTCAATAAGGTATTTGATGGCTTCAATAAAGCTGTCGATATCTGAATCACGTTTGTTGTGGTAGGACCAATTTTGAGAGGGCATGGTTTTATCCAAGAAAGTACTGTCTCGCGCAAAGATGCAAACATAGGTGTCTTGGTCAAAATCTACATTTATTTGTTTCAGAAGTTCTCGTCCTTTTTGAATTTCACTGGAGGTAAAATAAATTGATGAGTTGGCATTGTTAAATTCATAATATTCGTTATTTTTAACTCCTAACGGTTGATAAAAAGGTGTTTTTTTTAACAAAGGAAACATGCCATCGTAAAAGGCCACAAGAACTCGACATTCGTAGATACGCATGACCCTTTTGAACATAGCCAATAACTGTCGATTAGCTACATTTCGTGAGTCACACAAAAAGCAATAAAAAGGGCCATCTGGGAAAATACCTAGTTGGCGCTTTCTTAGAAAGAGATCGGTTTCCAATGCTAAATGACCAATTCTTACATGATGTAACTTTCCCACTCTGACCCAAAAAAATGGTTTCAATATCCATAAAACTATAATTATTGGTAGAGCCAAAATGAGCCCTGAAAACTTTGACACAATATAGACCAGCGCACGATTAAGAACTCGATAGTTCCCATTTTGAAGATTGTATACAAACTTCTTCCACATTTTACTCTTGAATATCAATATATTTTACTCACTGAATTAGCAAAAAAAGTTTGGGGATATAGACCGCGCAGAAAACATTTTAACTGCCATTTATTTAAAGTGGCGGCTCGTTGCGAGCTTTAGGTTTTTTGGATGCAAATATTTGCTGATCTCTCCGATTCTGTCGGATAATTTTTGCAATCTCAATAAGTCCGTATTCAATAAAAATTTTCTCAACCGGGGAGAATGCTATAAATCTAATACTCGTCAGATGGAGAAATAGGCGCGTCGATTTTTTTGGGAAATTTAATAAAAATCTTGCTGCATTCAAGATCAAAGGATATTTTTTTACCGCATTTTTAATTTGTTTCCTGAGAGAAAGAGAAGACACTGTAGATGAGGAGGATTTTATTTTTTCTTTCTGGGGAACTAGACCTTCAGAAAAAGATTTGGGGTACAAAAGATCCGATTTGTTTGCCTGTTTATACAGCTTATTTAAAAAAATATAAAAATTTTGCCGGCGAAATTCCACAGTCAATTTTTCATCGTAAGAAAGCAAATTAGCTTCATTTAAAATATTTATTGCAAACTCAACATGCCCATGAATAGTTGCTATTAAACTTAATTTATGCGCAGCCATATAAAGCTCGGTGGGATCTGGAAAACTTTCTTTTAATTGAGAAAAATTCTTGTAAAACAAGGCATCGCCATATGCTGTAAAAGACCGGCCTCTAATGTTTACAGGTCCGCGAAAAGGAGAAAGCCCCCCAAGATGAGTGAATTCGATGAACTGGAAGTTCTGGGAATTTAATAAATTGAAAACATCCGAAAACAACTTTTGATCTTTGTAGAGGGGGAAAAATTCGATCTCGCAACGAACAGCAAGGACATTAGAGCTTAAAACATTTTGAGCTCCTTTTAGAATTTCATATTCACTTCCTTGAGTGTCCAGTGACAAAAAGTCGGGTTTTGGAATTTGAGATTCGCCTTTGGAAACAAGACTATCCAGGGTAATCACTTCTAAGTCGCGAGTTTCGGCACATGCAGTAGCCTCCCCCCAGATATAATCATGGTTACCATAAAAAAAGTAATAATCTTTGAACTCATCATTGGTTGGAATGTTGGAGCTGGAAAAAGGGTCTTTGTTAATGTGAAACAAGGCTTTGCCATTTTTACCACCCATGCAATAGGGCAGCACTATGGCTTTCCCATATACACTTTCGACCCTTTCCTCAGTATATTCAATGGAATCTTGATCGGCATCGTACATAACCAAAACCGTTTCTTTGAGGAATTGCTTAGGGATCTTCATGCCGGTCGTTCCATTTCGACCACCTATATGGTGTATGGTCAATCGTTTTTCTATATTTCTAGCCGTTGAGTCCAATAGTCCTACTCCTTGATTTTAAAATTTGGCTCTTGTTTGAAAATTAATTTTTTATTTTGCTTACTTGGGTCGAGATCGTGCTCATCAGACCTATTTTTTCTTAAGCACATCCCGTGCTTGTTCAATGAGTTTGTGTTAGCTAATTAAGGAGTCAAAAAGTGCTTTTAAGCAGGTTAAACATGAATGTGATATTACCATGATAGCGCGCTCCCTTAAGCCTTAAATTATTCCAACATCTTTAGTGAACTTTGAAATTGAATTTTGAATTTTGAATTTAAATTTATAGCCCCTAAAGTTCAAGCAAATTGACGACCTAGAAAACCCATATTGGAACCCTCATTAGCTTTAGGGCAAAAAAGCTTGGAACGGTCAAGAATAGGCAAGGTATTAAATTAGGGGCTGTACTAGATAACTAGCCCATATATTGCTTAACCCATTGTTTAATTTGTTTTAGCTGGGCTTTAGGGCTGGGGTTATTAAATCGCCACTCACACTCTTTCAAAAACAGAGGAAAATGCTTGACGGGAATACCG
>JABJCF010000067.1 GCA_018665625.1 Nitrospina sp.
CAGTAGAACATCCCTTGCTAGTGTCGGAAGGCGAAAAGGGAAAGGGGACTTCCTCGTGTAGTGGTAAATACATTTTGAAAAGGAATACCATGGCTTGCCTTTAAGCAACGCATGTTTAATCCAGACCCTTAGAGTTGTCAGTGAATTCCTTTGATAAAGCATACCGATAAATTCGCCCTCAGTTTTGAGTACCCTCTTAATTTCGTCAATTATTTTTTGTGGAGACTCCGAATGATGAATCACTCCCCATGAATATACGACATCAAAGAAATTGTCATCGAAAGGCAAAGTTTCTGCATCATGCTGTTGAAGATTTGAATTGAGGCCATATGTTTCCAACCTTTTTTTAGTTATGTTGATTCCTTCATTTGTCAGATCGCAACCATACAAATCTTTAACAACCCGAGCCCACTGTAAATGATCTGTGCCAGCTCCAACACCAATTTCCAATACCCGTTTGCCCTGATAACGCGAGAATTGTGCAATTTGATGTATGAATGGTTCAACCTCGTAACGATTATTTTCTATTATTTCAAACCACTCTTTAGTATATTTCTCTACTTTACCAACTATAAAGGAATCGGTACCACATGGTCCTAGTTCCCAATAGTTTTTTACATTTTTATTTATTGAAAATGATTCAGTATTCATTTATTCTCCTCTCTATCTAATATATGTAGACCACCATTTAGCAACATTTAACAACGTCCATGCTCTTGATTTATCATTCCCTTCAAGGGTTTTTCTTACCGTTTCCCAATTTAACAAATCTGTTTCATTACAGAATTCTTTTAACTCATTAAAAGCTAAACTACCAAGCTCCATTTCGAACCATTCCTTTATTGGTGCTCCAAAGCCCATTTTTTTGCGATCTATCAATTGATCAGGGATAGTACCTCTCAAAGATCTTTTTAGCATATGTTTAAGAGAGCCTTTCTGTATTTTGTATGAAGCTGGAATACTCATGCTTAATTCAACAAATTTATGATCAAGAAAAGGAAGACGCCCTTCCAAGGAATTCCCCATGCTCATTTTATCAAGACGCATCAGAAGTAGTTCAGGTAATCTGAAATTCAAATCCACATAAGACATCCAATCAATCCAAGAGTGGGTTGGGTGTTTTTCCAAAAATCTATTGTGAATTGGAATCAAACTTTCCCAGGAAGTTGAGCCTTTAAATTTTCCTCTCATGCGTTTTGAAAGTAATTGCTCCTTCTCGTATTGAGTAAAAACTTCAGCACCACTCCAAAATATGGGTTCATTGCAGCTTCCTCTTCTCATGAATTCTCGCTTAAACGAACCTTTCATTCCGAGTCCGTCTAATAAATGTACAGCGATTTTCTTGAATTTTCGAGGGAAAGGAAGATCATCAAATTTCTGGACTTGCAATCGTTTAATCCATGAATCATAACCAATAAACAATTCATCTGCACCTTCACCAACCTGGCACACAGTAACATTGTTATCTTTCGCAAGTTTAGATAAATAATATACAGGAACACAAACAGGGTCCGCAATAGGCTCATCCTGCAGGTAAACCATTTGCGGAAGAAATTCGATTAAGTCATTAATTGAAAGAATCTTCTCATGGTAAATTGCTTTTACCTCATTGGCCATAAAGCGAGCATATTCCATCTCATTTTGATAACTGGCGTATTCTTGATCATAGCCTATAGTAAACGTTTTAATCTCATCACCATTTTCTGAAAAAAGCGCTGCATTAGTACTGGAATCAATACCACCAGAGAGAAAAACTCCAACAGGAACATCGCTGATTTTTCGAATATTTACAGCTGTACGCAGTTCTGTTAGAACTTGCTCACAAATTTCTTGTTCTGAAACACTTTCAAGCGAAATTGTGTGATCCAGTACATCCCAATAGCGATGCTCACGAATGTGACCGTGTTCATTGATTCTCATCCAAGTACCGCCAGGCAGCTTATTAATTCCTTCAAAAAGTGTTTGTGGAGCTGGAGACGTCAAAAATGACAGATAGTTAAAAAAAGATTCCTCATTAATTTTTTTCCTCTGATCTGGATCCTTTAAAAGAGCCTTGATTTCAGAAGCAAAGGTTAAACGTCCGTTATGAATACTATAATAAAGGGGTTTGACTCCAATACGATCCCTTACTAGCCAAAGCTCACGACTTTTTGTATTCCAAATGGCAAAAGCAAAAACACCACGAAATCTATGAACGCAATCAATACCCCATTCCTCAAAAGCGTGCACTATTACTTCAGTGTCAGAATGATCAGTTTTCCATTTAAATCTTCTGATTCCGTTCAGTTCTTTCCGAATTTCTTTGTGATTGTATATCTCTCCATTAAAGACAAGTTGCAGTGAGCCATCCTTATTGCTCATTGGTTGGTTTGCCTTTTCGGATAAATCTATAATTGATAACCTTCTATGTCCAAACCCCACCTGTTTATCAGGGGATATCCAGTTACCTTCTCCATCGGGTCCCCGATGAAGCATGCTGTCACGCATCCTAGTTATGTAGGGTTCAGAAATTAAATAGTTTGATTGCGAAAAAGAGAGGGCTCCTACTATACCACACATATGATTAAATGTCCTTTAGTGAGAAAAATTGTATACTGATATAGCCTCTGGATTAGACTGAGTATAATTTCTTAAAACTCGAATCATGTGATCTACATCGAATTCTGAAAGCCTATTGTGACAAGGGAGATTTACAACATGAGAGGCTATTAACTCTGCTTTAGGAAAAATACCAGCTTGATAGTTGAAAACTGGGGCTGACGGGACTGGAGTTAAAGGCCCATCAAACCATTCCCCCAGTACAATTTTTTCTTTTTGAAAGTATTCTCGAATCTGCGTTTTATTATTTACCAAAAAGGAAACACGGTTTGCAACATATTCCGCATTATTGATATCTTCTCCATTAACGTGATAGCCTAAAGACTTTAGTTCTTTTCTGAATATCTTATGGTTTGTTGCGCATAATCCAGTAATTTTCGTGAAAACATTCCATTGGAGAATAGCCAATAGAGTTTGTGCCCCCCCCATTTTATGGATAAAATTTTCTCCAACGACTCCGCCAAATTCGCTTGATGGAGTTGATGGCCGGAAAATTCTCAACTTATTCAACAACCACATCAAGTATTTACCTGGGAAATTTATAAAAATAGGGTGTTCACACCAAGTTGATATGATTGTTTGAAGAAGATCAAAAGTTGATGAAAGGATTTCTTGTTCTGGAACTTCACCATAAAACTGAGTCATGTGGTGAACTAATTTAGGATTGTTAATCAACAGTAAACCTCCCCAACCGCACGAAAGTGTCTTAGATAGTTCCATAGAAAAGATGGAAGCATCCCCCGTTGTACCAACTAGTATTCCGTTTAACTTACTACCTATTGCTAAAGCACAATCTTCAATAACCAGGATATCACGATCATAAGCTTCATGTTTAATTTCATCAACCGAGGCAGGAATTCCAAGAGTATGCTGAACAATAATTGCTTTAGTTTTATCTGAAACGGCTTCCCAAATCTTGATCTTATCTATGCTCAGAGAATTAAAGTCTATATCTACGTACACCGGATTTGCACCAACTGCCACAATAGCTGTTGGCACTGCAAGGCAAGTATATGAAGAGAGTACAACTTCGTCGCCACGACCAATACCCGCTGCCTTCAAAAAAGCAGACAAGCTTGAACGAGCACTGCCGAACAAATACCATCCTCCAGTATGATAAGTGAGATCAAGCAGCTCAATTAATTTTGCACGATATAACGCCGGTTTTCTCCAAAAAGTTATAAACCACCAAAATAGGCATAACAAAGTATTCTTTAAGCTAATTGATGCGTGATAAAGGTCTATAGATCTTTTCATGAAATAATTAGTAG
>JABJCF010000068.1 GCA_018665625.1 Nitrospina sp.
ATATAGCTACCTGATTCTCATCAAATTGGTCACGAACCTTATTAAACTCCATTGCTTGATTCATACACGGAACGCAGATGTGAAACATTCCAATTAGAACTATCTTGCCCTTCATATCGGAGAGTGAAACCTTTTTGCCATCCAAGGTTTTCAGCGAAAAATCCGGGGCCTTATCGCCGGGACCGGGAGCCCCCGCAAAGGCGAATTCAGCTATTAACATCAGAATTATGATTATAGGTAATATTTTACGCATAAAAGACTTTCCTATTAAGGGAATATTTGCTCCATCAAAAAGGTCTAACTTCAGGCACTCTATGCCCAGAGGTATATTTTAGATCATGGGGTAGAATATTTAAAGTAATTTCATTTTGAAACCTTTTTGAAATAGATCGTATAATTTTTCACCCAATTAAAGTTGAAATTGTATCCAATGAGCTAAAATTGTCCTTAAGATGGATTCCAAACTCACCCTTGACTTGGCACTGAAATTATAATAAAAAAAGAAGTAAGCCTTTTAACTAATGGGTTTTAGCAAGAATTTTGGCTGTGGTTTCAGCGGGGTGATTTAAAGTTTATCGGTAAAAGCCATTTTTGTGAATTAAGGTGCAAATGGTTTTTTTACAGTGGGTTATAATGCATAAGAGGCATCTCCGATATATAATTTTATGGTAAGTTAGTTTAATAGAAAATGTTTGAAGTTATTAAGCTCGGTTTGGCAAAACAAACCCCAACGCTGTTAACAATTGAGGCTCAAAGAATGAAAAAAACTCTATTCATCGTCGCATTAGTAATTTCTATTTCATCCATTACATTTAGTAGTCCTGGCTGGGCTTATCAGGAAATGGAAGTCACTAATGGGGGAACCATAAAAGGGCAAGCCAAACTAGTGGGTAGTATGCCGTTTCCTCGAATTTACCATCTCATTCTATTTCCAAACATAGATATGTGTGCAGAGGTTGATACTGACGATGAAATGAACCGGGTTCTAGACGATTTTAAAGTCTCCCCTGATGGCGGATTGAAAGATGTAATAATCACATTGGATCATGTTGATGCTGGTAAACCTTTTAATAAAGAGCCCATTAATATTTTGTCGGAAAATTGTAAATTTTTCCCCGATGTGAACCCAATTCGACAAGGCGAGTCTTTTAAAGTTGATAACGTTGATGCGGTCATGCACAACAGTCAAGTCTACCAAAAGGAAAGAGGAAAAATTCTTTTGAATATTCCAATTCCGGCAGAAGAAGTTTCTGACGGTAAGGTTGAATTTAAGAAGCACTACAGAATAATGCAAATGATCTGCGGTATGCATGAGTTCATGCAAACCTGGGGTTTCCGAGTGCAAAACCCATATTACGCTCAAACAAAAATTGATGGGAATTTCAAAATAGATAACATCCCTCCAGGGGAATATAATTTAACGGGTTGGCACTACTTAATGAAAATACATACCCAGAAAATCAAAATCGCCGCCGGAGAAACTATTGACCTGAACCTTCTATTCGATGCAGACAAGGTTGAACGACCTTTCTACGAAACCATAAAATCAGGACGAATTAAGAAAGACGCTGTAATACCGGGAACCGCTAAAGGCAAAGAACTGGGACGGTAACTTGACGGATCAGCCCAAATCTCTAGACACCCTTCGTTTGTTTTTGTTTGTGACCCTTTTCCTGGTGGCTGCGCCATCCACCCTTTTTGGTTTCACAGCACCCACATCTAAAGATACTCCTGCCTCAATCACAGTGGCAGGCAAAGATATTTCCCTAAAAAACCTAAAAAACCCGCTTCCTTCCAATTCAGAAACTGTGAAAGAGGGCGGCGAAATTTATATTGAAAATTGCTTTCTCTGCCATGGAGACTTGTTGGATGGAAAAGGAATTTTTGGTAAGAGTTTCATTCCAGCTCCGGCAGATTTCACCAAAGAAAACTCTGTTGTATCAAAAACCCCTGCTTACGCTTTCTGGAGAATTATGAAAGGCGGGAAGGGGCTCCCTGAAAAATTTTCTCCGTGGGATTCAGCAATGCCAGCGTGGGAGGATGCTCTAAGTCAGGAGGAAGTGTGGAAAGCTATAATCTACATAAACGAAACTATAAAAGAACGAAGACAGCCTAAGCCGAAAAATCAAAAGCCCTCTTTAGAGCAGGGTGAAAAAATCTATATAAAAAAATGTGCCTTTTGCCATGGTGACAAAGGAAAAGGCGATGGGCCTTCTGCAGAATATTCCCTGCCGCAACCCCGAAACCTGACCAAAGGACATATTAAAATCCGGTCAACATCATTTGGGAAGATACCAACGGACAAAGATATATTTGAGACTATCACTCATGGGATGCAGGGCACCACAATGCCAGGTTGGAAGCATTTATCTAAAAGCGATAGAAAGAGTCTGGTTCTTTATATTAAAACTTTATCGAAAAAATTTGAAAAATTCGAGAAGCGAGGTAAAAAACACAAAATTGTAGCGGTCCCAAAATCCCCTGCATTTTCTTTAGATGGAGTAAAGCGAGGCAAAAAATCTTTTATGATAAATTGTTCAGGATGCCATGGAGTAAAAGGTAGGGGGGATGGTGTTACGACAGCTCGCATCGTGGATTATTCATCAAACGCAATTTGGCCAAGGAACCTAAGCGAACCATGGAGTTTTCGTAGAGGAGCTACACGAGATGATATCTTTTTGACCTTGCGAACCGGGCTTTCCACAACAGCAATGCCCAAATTTTCTCCAAGGATATTTAAAGATCAGGAAATTTGGGACATTGTAGATTTCGTTTGTACTCTGGGTTCTCCCAGACCCCCTAAGGTGAAGCCGGTAATTAAGGCAAAGAAAGTTGATGGAGATTTGTCGGAAGACTTCAGTGCGCCTTTCTGGAAGAAAACAGACTCATTTAATATTCCCCTGGGGGGGCAGATTTTGCAAAAACCAAAATCTTATTTTCCAACAGTAAAAAATTTAACGGTGCGTGCCGCCTATAACGATAAGGAAATTGCCTTTAAAATTCACTGGGATGATCCCTCATACGACCCGGCTCTTAGAGAGCATAAAAATGTTACGTCATCACCTGTTCCCCCACTTCCTGAACATTTAAAGGGGATGAAGGAGGAAGAACCTCTAGACCCTGTGATTCCAGAATTTCCAGATGCTTTTGCAATTCAATTTCCTGTTAACCTGGCTGCACAAAAACCTTTTTTCCTTAATGGCGGCCCTAAGCACCCTGTAAACTTATGGAAATGGACTTCCTCAGATAATAAAATTCTTGAATGGAATGCTATAGGGTTAAAAAAATGGTCGCTTCAAGACGACTTGAGTCAGGTAGTTAAAGTTCAATCGATGTATGAATACGGTAGGTATTCGTTAATAGTGAAACGTAAACGTAACGTCATCCACGAAAAAATTGATATTCAATTTGAAGAAGGAAAGCCTATACCCATTGCTTTTAATGTGTGGGACGGCTACCAGGGCGAGACAGAAACTAAAAAATCTATTTCAAGTTGGTTCGAACTCCAGTTGGTGAAATAAAAAAAACGAGTTGTACAGGGCTCTTCCTCCTATGAGTCCTGAAGTTTGACAAGCCTCTCCTTAAGTTTTAAACTCAGAAGTTCGATACAAGCTTTTAATTAGTCGTCCCTGAAAAACCCTATTTCCAGAGAAAAATGGTAAAGAAGGTCCGTGTTTTTATTCAGCAATCGGTCGAAAATGGTTTTTGAACAACCACGAAAAAAGAAATAATAAG
>JABJCF010000590.1 GCA_018665625.1 Nitrospina sp.
GGGAATGGTGTATGCAATTGAATGCATCAAAACATTCAACGACCCGGATTGTCAGAGGCGGCTCCTGGATGAATTATCTGGTGCATGCAAAATGTTTCTTTCGAAACTCGTTTGATCCTGCTGAACGATATCTGGCCGTTGGCCTGCGCTGTGTTTCGGGCTCACGTTTCACTGAGATTGAATCTGAGGATACGGATGACGAATAAAAAAGCAGCCAGACCCCAGGTGCCCATTTTTTATCCTGAAAACATATAAAAACCATTTTATATTCAATAGCTTACCTGATAGAATAAACCCACTAAAAGTTAAAAACGGAAGTTAAAAATTTAATCGGAATTAACTATTAACAGGCAATTTCGAGTATTTTTTGCGAAAATAGGTTAAAATTGGCGTTTTTCGTGCCAAGACACGATTTTCTGTGAAACAAGAGATTTTGTATATATGAACAAACACGCAAAAAAATTCCTCAGTATTGATGATGATCGGACTTTGCAGATGATCGTCAAACAGATTTTGAGCAAATCGTTTGGCCCTCAGGTGCTTGAGGTATTTCAGGCAGGTACCGGTGAAGAAGGGTTGAAAATGATGCGCGAAATTCAACCTGATATTATTCTTTGTGATATCCACATGCCAGGAATGGATGGATTTGAGGTTTGCCAAAAAGTACGTGAACTGAAATTGCGCTCCGCTGTGATTCTCATGTCCGCTTATGACTCTGAACAGGACAATGCCATAAAGGCCAGCGAAACCGGTGCCGATGCCTATTTGTCAAAACCGTTAAAAAAGGGCGAGCTTCTATTTGTTGTAAATTTTGTCATGCGGGTTGCTCATCTGAATGATGCGGTGTTCGAAAAGAACAAACAACTAGAGGCCTCTTTAGGTCAGTTAAAACAGTTCCACCAGAAATTGGCCGCATTAAATGAGGAACTGAGGAATGACAAAAGACGTCTTGGCGTTAGCCTGAAAGAAATGACGGAGTTGAATGATCAACTGGAAAATAAAAATGCGCAGATATCTTCTATGGTGGAAGAACTTGCAAGCCGTTTTGATTCTACTGAAGGGCTTTTAGCGACTATCATTGAGCTTCATCAAACAGAACATCGTGGTCACTCGGAAAGAGTTACAGAGACCGCGGTTTTTATTGCAGAAAAGCTGGGTCTGACGGATTACCAAGTCAGAAATGTGAAATCAGCAGCCCGCCTCCATGAACTAGGAATTGTTGCCATGCCAACAATTGAAAAGAGAAAAGAGGCGATGGATGATGAAGAATTGGATGATATTAAAAACAAACCCAAAACAAACCATCCTCTGGTAGGGGAAATGTTACTCAAGGAGTTTCCAGGGTTTGAGATGGTTGCAGAAATCATCCGGCATCTTCATGAAAATGTCGATGGTACTGGTTCTCCAGATGGAATGTATGGTGACCGCATTCCGATGGGTTCCCGAATTATTTCGGCGGCAAGTTATTTTGACCACAATAAGATGGCGCATCCGGATCGTCCCAATGAAGAAATTCTGGCTAAAATGGATGAGAAAACCGGAATGATTTTTGATGAGTCGGTAATGCGGGCCTTGCAAGACTTTATCGCCCAACAAGGTGAAACTGAAGAAGTAGCCACGATGGAATGTTCTGTATTTGCCTTGACAGAAGGAATGGAGTTGGCGGTCGACATTATTTCGGCTTCTGGAATCAACCTTCTGAGAAAAGGCACTGTTCTGGATAAAGAAACTCTGGACAAAATTTTGAAGTTTCATAACGTAGATCCTATCTCCGGGATCATTAAAATAAAGCAACCTTCTTAAAAAATGGATCTAGCTTCCTTAATAGGTGTAATCGCCGGGGTGGGACTCGTTCTCGCTTCAATTCTGATGAACAGTGGTTTGGATCTGTTTATCAATATCCCTTCCGCTATGATCGTTATAGGGGGCACTCTTGCTGCAACCCTGATTGCTTTTCCCATCAATGAAGTAATGAAAGTGATGGGCTTGTTTTTAAGAGTATTCATGGTTAAGAAATCCGACCAATATGCCCTGATTGAAAGCATGGTAGGGATATGTAATGTGGCCAGAAAAGGTGGAGTGTTGGCCATCGAGTCCAAACTTAAAGAAATCGATAATGACTTTCTTAAAAAAGGATTGGAACTTACCGTTGATGGTAAAGATGAAGCCACGGTAAATGCTCTTCTAAAAAGGGAAGTCAAACAGTTGCAGAATGCCCACAAGGACGGTTGGGAAATTTTTAATCAGATGGGGGCTTTTGCGCCGGCCTTCGGAATGGTTGGAACCTTGATCGGTTTGATTCAGATGCTTTCCGATTTATCCGATGTTAGTTCTGTTGGACCCAAAATGGCTATCGCATTGATCACTACATTTTATGGGGCGGTGGTAGCCAATCTGATATTTATCCCGATGACCGTAAAACTAAAGCGCAGGAGTGCTACCGAATCCCTCGAAATGACGCTCATACTTGAAGGTATTGGATACATCCGAAAAGGTGTCAATCCGAGATTCATGCAGGATGTGTTGGAGAACTACCTCGATACCTACCACGGTAAAGATAAGAAACCTGCGAAAAAGAAATAACTAGCCATGGCAGAAAAAGAAGCTAAAAAAGAAAAGAAAAAAGCCGAAGAAGAAGAAGACGAGGAGGAACACGAGTGTCCCGAAGGGGCACCTGCATGGGTAATGACTTTTGCTGATCTTGTTACCCTCCTAATGGTTTTTTTCATTCTTCTTTTTGCGATGGGCTCTATTGAAGAAAATAAATGGAAGCAGATCAAGTCTTCACTCCGCGATGCATTAGGTCAGGAAAACATCCCTGAACAGGGAATTCGTGAAGGTCTGGATGTAATCAAAGAAAAAGTTTTGGATGAGAGCACCATTCACGCCGTCGATGAAGTTGGTGCTATGGTTGCTAAGGAAGTTGAAGAAATTGCATCTGAGGTTGAAGAGTTCGTTTTCAAAAATAAATTGGCTGGACAGGTTGATGTTTCCTCGGATGAAAGAGGTGCCATCATTACCCTTTCTGATACAGTTTTGTTTCCAGCAGGAAAATCTCGCATGACCAGAACCGGAAACGATATTATCAAACAGGTTTTCGATTTGTTGCAGCAGTTCAATTATGACGTGAAAATCGAAGGTCATACGGATAACGCCCCCATCAAAACAGAACAGTTTCCCTCGAACTGGGAGTTGTCGGCGGCACGTGCAGCAGAAGTGGCCCGGGAGTTAGTGGAGGCAGGGTTTCCCCCCACGCAATTATCCATTGAGGGTTTTGCTCAATACCGTCCAAAAGTTCCAAATGACAGTCGTCAGGCTCGCGCCACCAATCGTAGGATTGAAATTGTTTATCAGCGTGGAAGCGTTCGCAAGCATATGGTGGATATTCTTCGTCGCAATAGATAAAAGCCTTCGCATTTATTCTCCCTTTGTTGAAAAATATGAATAACCCATTTATGCTCAGAGCTCTGGAATTAGCTCGCAAGGGGAAGACATCACCGAACCCCATGGTCGGGGCGGTGTTGGTCAAGAAAGGACGCATCATCGCGGAAGGGTTTCATGCTTATGCCGGAGGCCCACATGCAGAAGTGGTGGCCTTAAAAAAAGCCGGTAATAAAGCAAAAGGTGCTGACCTTTATGTGAGCCTTGAACCTTGTTGTCACATGGGCCGAACCCCGCCCTGCACCGATGCGATTATACAAGCGGGTGTGAGCAGAGTTTTTGCCGGAATGAAAGATCCTAATAAACTCGTTCAAGGTAAAGGCATACGAGCATTAAAAGCTGCTGGAATAAAAGTTTCCTATGGCTTGATGAAAGACGATTGCGAAAAATTAAATGAAGTGTTTGTGAAATTTATGAAAACTGGATTGCCGTTTGTTTCGGTTAAAACAGCCATGTCACTGGATGGGAAAATCGCCACAAGGCAAGGGGATTCGCAATGGATTTCGGGCGTAAAGGCGCGAGACTTTGTGCATGAATTGAGAAGCCGAAACGATGCTATTCTTGTAGGAACAAATACCATCCTGAAAGACAATCCACAGTTAACATGCAGATTGAAAAGAAAAGGAGTTCGGCATCCTGCACGTATAATCTTGGATCGAAAAAATAGAATTCCCTTAAAAGCAAAAGTTTTTTCCAACGGAAAGACACAAAGAGTGATTTATGTTTCTGGGCCAAACCTCTCGGCAGTTAGGGAGAAATCATTGGTAGGAAAAAGTGTCGAAATTATTAAAGGTAAAACTGGCAAGTCTGGGTTTGATTTAAAGCACCTTATGAAAAACCTGGCTAAAAAAGATCTGACATCGATTCTGATTGAAGGTGGAGGCGAAATCAATGGCAGTGCTATTTCAGCAGGAATTGTTGACCGGGTCTACGCATTTATAAGTCCAATCTTGATAGGAGGGCATCAAGCCCCTGGTCCGATAGGAGGAATGGGAGTGTCTAAAATCGCCAAGGCAATAGGGATGAAGAATGTAAAAGTTAAAAAAATTGGAGAAGACCTACTGGTGGAGGCAGAACCATGTTCAGTGGAATAATTGAGTCTATGGGAACCGTGCGTGAATTCGTTCATGCTAAGGAAAGCGCGGCGATGGTTGTCGAAACCGATAATAATTTCTCTAGTTTGGAAGATGGGGAGAGTATTGCGGTCAATGGAGTTTGTCTCACTGTCGTGGAGTTTAATGATTCTACGTTTCGAATGGATTTGGGAACGGAGACTTTGAATAAAACCAGTTTCAAAAACTCCAGGGTTGGAGACCGGATAAACCTGGAACGATCGTTAACGCCTTCCACCAAAATCAGTGGTCATTTTGTAAGCGGACATATTGATCAGGTGGGGGAGATAATAAATATTGAAGAAAAACCAGGGGAGGTTTTATTGCAGTTTTCTCATCCCTCTTTTCTCAGCCCTTATATTATGGAGAAAGGCTCCATAGCTTTAGATGGAATCAGCCTCACCGTTTTTAATTGTAAGGATAATCATTTTAATGTTTCTATCATTCCGTTTACCTGGAAACATACAAATTTG
Source organism: Nitrospina sp. (assembly GCA_018665625.1). The sequence continues at coordinate 5,027 of JABJCF010000590.1, forward strand.
AGTACCAGAAAATTAGGCGATTTAATAAATATCGAATGTGATATGATTGGTAAATATGTATATAAAGCCTGTGAAACTCTGATGAACCCGGAAGCAACCGGGCCTGTATTGGATTTTTTGCGGCAACAGGGGAAGGAATAAATGGGGAAAGAATTTAGTACCATAGAAGAAGCCCTTGAGGATGTTCAGCAGGGGAAAATGATTGTCATTGTTGACGATGAAGATCGTGAAAACGAAGGCGATTTGATGATTGCTGCAGAAAAAGCCACTCCGGAGCTTATTAACTTTATGGCTCGATTTGGGAGAGGATTGATCTGTTTGACCCTGACCGAAAAGAGAACCAACGAGTTGGGGCTATCCATGATGGTGGATGACAATCAATCGGCTTTTGAAACACCCTTCACCGTTTCCATTGATGCACGGCATGGAATCAGCACAGGTATTTCGGCTGCTGATCGCTCTCATACTATTAAGGTTGCTATTGATCCTGATACTGCCAAAGCTGATCTGGTAAAGCCCGGCCACATTTTTCCTTTAAGAGCCAAGGATGGAGGAGTATTGGTGCGGATGGGCCAAACTGAGGCTTCTGTTGATATCGCCCGGATTGCCGGGTTAAATCCGTATGGAGTGATCTGCGAAATTATGAATGAAGATGGGACCATGGCGCGAGTCCCGCATCTGACTGAGTTTGTCAAAGAGCATGGTCTGAAAATGATCACAGTAAAAGATTTGGCTGAGTATCGTCTCATGAAAGAGGCATTGGTAGAAGAAGTTACTTCGACTATTTTGCCAACGCATTCGGGGGAATTTCGGTCAGTGGCTTTTAAAAATTTATTGGACGATCAAATTCATATCGCTCTGGTAAAAGGAGAAATTAATAAAGAAAAACCGACATTGGTTCGGGTGCATTCGCAATGTTTGACAGGTGATGTTTTTGGTTCTTACCGTTGCGATTGTGGAGAGCAACTCCAAAAATCTATGGAAATGATTGAGGAAGAGGGCTCAGGTGTCTTGCTTTATCTTTATCAGGAAGGCAGAGGCATTGGCATTGTTAATAAGTTAAAGGCTTATGCGTTGCAGGATGAGGGAAAAGATACCGTTCAGGCAAATGAAGCATTGGGATTCAAACCCGACCTTAGGGATTATGGAATTGGCGCTCAAATTCTTCGTAAACTTGGTCTGGGGAAAATCCGCATCATGACTAATAACCCCAGAAAAATTGTGGGACTGGAAGGGTATGGACTGCAACTAGTAGAACGGGTCCCTATAGAGGTGCAAGCGAAAAAGGACAATCTCAAATACCTTCGCACCAAGCAGGAAAAATTGGGCCATATGTTTCAGAATATCAAGTGAGCCTGGCTAATGGTTGAGATTATTGAAGGGGACCAAAATACCAAAGGCCTTCGCATCGGAGTAGTGGTCAGTCGTTTTAACGATTTTATTACCAGTAACCTTTTGACCGGTGCTTTAGATACTTTTAAGGAGTCTGGTGTTGCAGACGATGATTTAAAAGTGGTTCGGGTTCCAGGTGCTTTTGAAATTCCTCAAGCGGCTAAGAAATTATGTTCCAGCGGCAGCTTTGATGCGATTGTTGGTCTTGGTTGTGTGATTCGAGGTGAAACTTCGCATTATGATTATATATGCAATGAAGCCAGCAGGGGCATAGGCCAGTTGGGTCTGGATTTTAATATTCCTGTTTTGTTTGGAGTCTTGACGACTGAAAATCTGGAGCAAGCGGTTGCGCGCTCTGGGCCAGACTCATCTAACAAAGGTCGCGAAACAGCTTTGGCTGCAATTGAAATGGCTACACTATATAAAAAGCTATAAAAATGAAAATGGGAAAACGTCGTGCAGCCAGAGAATTGGCATTGAAATTTTTATATCAGACCGAATTTAATTCTGAAAATTCCGATTCGGAGTTGAACTCCTTTTGCGAAAGAGCAAAAGTTAGTGAAGAAATTCAAAATTTTACACGGGCCTTGATTAAAAGACTTTTATTGCATGAACAAGAAATAGATGAATTGCTAAAAAAGATAAGTGCTAATTGGGCTCCGGACCGGATGGCAATTATTGATAAGAATATTCTTCGACTGGGAATTTGTGAGCTTTTGTTTGATTCAACGACCCCTCCAAAAGTTGTGATTAATGAGGCAGTAGAAATAGCAAAAAGGTTTGGAACCGAAGAATCCCCCGATTTTATAAATGGAATTTTGGATAAGATATTTAAAGACTCAAAGGTAGTTCCCTAGAACTCGCAATATGCGATATATTGTCTTCTCAGACCTCCACAGTAATCTCGAAGCCTTACTTCAATTTGAAAAAGAGATCGCCTCGATAACCTATGATCGCCTCGTCTGCTTGGGGGATATTGTGGGCTATGGGGCCGACCCTAACCTTTGTGTTGACTGGGTCAGAAAAAATGTAGATTTCACCATCGCGGGAAACCATGACTTTGCAGTGGTGAAAAAAACGGATGCTTCCTATTTCAATTCTTATGCGCTTGAAGCCTGCGAGTGGACTCGAAATATTCTAACCGCGGAAAATAATGAGTTTCTTGAGTCTCTACCCATGGATAAGGAAGAAGATGGTATTTACTGGGTGCATGCTTCTCCTTACCATCCCGCAAGATGGCATTATATTGTTAACCGAAAGGGAGCAGAAAAGCATTTCTGGAGTTTTGATGCGTCTATTTGTTTTGTGGGTCATTCTCATAAGCCTGTCATTTTAGAACAAAAACCCAATGGTGAAATCAACGACTATTTCGCTGATGTATGGGATATCGAACCTGAAAACCGTTATATTTTTAATGATGGAAGCCTGGGGCAGCCGCGTGACGGAAACCCAAAAGCGACCTATATCCTATACGATTCGGATGAACGCACTGTTGAATTCAAGAGATTTGATTACGACTTTTCACTCACCCAAAGTAAAATTATTGAAAATGGACTTCCTGCCTACCTAGCCGATCGCCTTACTTTGGGGAAATGACTGAGGCCATCCTTAATTTTATTGACTGGAGTTCTATCAAAACTCCGTTAAGTTAAGGAAAAGGTTTATTGACCCTGAAAAGGGGAAGTGGTATATTTAAATCAAGAAACTTCAATAAAATTAATAACTTAAGTGGTATTTCTACCCTCGTTTTAGACGAAATGGCTGGTATGCGTTCTCTAATATCAAAGATAAATATAGCAGTTTTTGCTTTTGGGCTTATTTTTTCCCAGGCAAACTTCCTTTACGCGGCTTCTGCGGGTGATTTGTATTTTCATGCGCAAAAATCTTTTTATGCGCTAAAGGCCTCTCCTGAAAAGAAAAAGTTCAGGCACCATTGGATGAAAACTATAAAAATGTTTTCAAAGGTGGTGGACCGTTTTCCACAAAGTAATGAGGCTTACAAAGCTGAATTCACAACTGGAAAATTATACGAAGGGTTGAATGCAGTTTCTAAAAATCCCAAAGATCTGGATCGGGCGATTCATCATTATAATAATGTCTCTTCCAATTTTCCTCCCGCAAACCTTTCTGATGATGCTTTGTTTCGAGTCGCAGAATTATATCTAGAAAAAAGAAACCTGAACTCAGCATCTGAAACTTTTAAAAGAGTAGCACATAAATATCCTGAAGGGGATCAAGCCAGGAAAGCTCAGGAAAAATACAAGAGCATTAAGGTTACGCCAAAAAACAAAGATACCACGAAATATTCAGCGATAGTTATACCTAGCAAGCCAAAACCAATTGCAGCTCCTAAGCAAGATATTCAGATTAAAAGGGCATCTGCTGTTGCTGTCGTTTCAGATAAGAAAAAGGTTGTAGCGGAGTTCAAGGAGAAAACTCAAAAGCCGGTTATAAAAAAAATAAAACAACCTGTGCCCGCTAAGCCCAGAAGAAAAGAGCCCGAGAAAGTAGTAAGGAAAAATAAAAAAGTCCAACCTGCTTCTGCCCCCAGGAAAAGGGTTTATATCAAAGATGGTTTTGGAAGGGGATATTTATATAACCCTAAAATACCAAAACGCAAACAAATTGCGGCGCCTTTAATTGTCGTAGATGCCGGTCATGGTGGCAAAGATCACGGTGCTATGAGCGCATCTGGAATCAAAGAGAAAGATGTCAATATTAAGATTGCTAAACATGTGAAAACAATTCTTGTCAACCGGTATAAGTATCGGGTGGTGATGACGAGAAAAGATGATACATTTATCCCTTTAAAAGATAGAAGCAAGATTTCGAACAAGCGGAATGCGGATCTGTTTGTATCCATTCATGCGAATGCTGCAAAAAGGAAATCTGCGCATGGCATCGAGACCTATTTTCTGGGGACCTCTCACAATAAACAGGCTTTGGCAACAGCTGCCCGTGAAAATGGGGAACTGGTTAAATCTGTGAAGGATAATCAGGTGCAGCAGATTCTAGCCAGCCTGATAACCACCACAAAAATTAATGATTCTTCACGATTGGCTGGACGGGTTCAGGAAAATTTATATAGATCTTCTAAAAAGAAAAATAGAAGCCTGAAAAACCTAGGTGTTAAAGAAGGGCCTTTTTATGTTCTTCACGGTGCCGACATGCCCAGCATTCTTGTAGAAGTAGGTTTTTTAACTAATAAAAAAGAAGCGAGAATGTTATCGAAGTCAGAATATCTTTATAGGCTGGCGTCATCCATTGCTGAGGGTATTCATAAATATCTACAGGATAAAGGTCCTTCAATTTAACGCGCATGCCATCCCCCATTATTGCAATCGTTGGAAGAGCAAATGTCGGAAAATCTACTCTCTTCAACAAACTAACTCAAAGTCGATCAGCTATTGTTAATGACACCCCAGGTGTCACCCGGGACAGGATTTACGGTTCCGCCGAATTGGGAAACAGAATTGCCATGATCGTGGATACGGGTGGTGTGGATGTTGACCAGAATAACCCGATCGAACTTCAGGTGGTGGAACAGGGGAAATGGGCTAGAAACGAATCCGATTGTGTGATTGTGGTTGTGGATAACCGCGCAGGACTGACCCCGCATGATCGTGAAATGGTCGATGAAATTAGAAAGTCTGGGAAGCCTTATGTAGTGGCAGTAAATAAAATTGACTCTCCATCTCAGCACAGCATCCTTCCTGAATTTAATGGGCTAGGAGTGAACAGTTTATTCCCAGTCTCGGCGGAACATGGGTACGGTCTATATGAATTGATTGAGGCGGTGTCTGAACTTCTTCCAGAAAACATTGAACCTGAAATAGATAGTAAAGCGATACGAATCGCTGTAATAGGCAGGCCTAATGTTGGAAAGTCTTCTCTAATTAATAAACTTCTGGATTCAGAGCGTTGCATTGTTTCAAATATTCCTGGAACAACCCGGGACTCTATTGACACATTCCTGCAAGCGGATGGTCAGGACTTTGTGTTAGTGGATACAGCCGGTATTCGTCGCAAAGGCAAGACAAAGCAGGTTCTGGATAAATTCAGTGTGATCATGGCACTAAAAGCCCTGGATCGCTGTGATGTGGCTATCATGTTACTAGATGGAGTGGAAGTGGTTACCGATCAAGATGCAACCGTTGCAGGGTATGCTTTAGATCGAGGAAAAGGTTGTATCATTGTTGGAAATAAATGGGATTTGATGCGAGAAAAGGAATTGTCTTTTGAAGAATTTGAAGAGAGAGTTCGCCATAGATTAAAGTTCCTGGAGTACGCCCCGATTTTAACGGTCTCTGCTAAATCAGGGTTACGGGTTGATAAAATATTGCCGCAGGTTGAAAAAGTTTTTCAAGAATACTCTCGTAGAATATCAACCGGTCCTTTGAACGATTGTTTTGAAAAAGCGACTCAAAGAAATCCAATGAGCAGTTATCGTGGGAAATTTTTGAAGATTTTTTATTCCACGCAAATTAAGAGCAAACCTCCGACAATCAAATGTTTTTTAAATTTTCCCGAAGGTATACATTTTTCTTACCGGCGGTATTTGGTGAATAGTATTAGAAAAACATTTGGCTTGATAGGGACGCCGGTTCGATTAATTTTATCTCGCAAAAGAGAGGAACCTTGATTTTTTGTGGTTCTTTTTGCAATGAATTCATAAACTCTCAAAATACAAGTTGGACGGGTAATATTCGCTTTAACCTCAATAAAATGAATTGTGTTTACTAATTGATGGGAAATATACCGCGCAACCTGTAGCATTATCTCTTCTAAGTCCCCAAATTTATTCAGTTTTTTTATCCCGCCAGTCCCCATAAACCTTTGACATTTGCCTCGAAATTTGGAATGGTTAAGGTTCTCAAGTTGATTGGATTTAGATTTTTTGTGGTGTTTTCATTCCTGATGAATAGGTTGGTTGCCGAACTCTTACCCAGCGAGGAAATATGAAACAATACAAACTTCAAGACATCCGGAATATAGGGTTGGTAGGGCATGGCGGTTCGGGAAAAACATCTCTGGCCGAGTCGGTCTTATATTTAACAGGAGTGGCTGATCGACTTGGAAAAGTTGGCGATTCTTCCTCGGTTATGGACTATGACCCCGATGAAATTAAGCGCGGCCATTCCATAAACGCCTCTGTCGCATTTTGCGAATTCGATTCAAATAAAATAAATCTTCTTGATACTCCGGGAAGCAATAATTTCATCGCCGATACACCTGCGGTTATAAGGGTGGTTGACGGTTTGGTTTTTGTGATAAGCGCTACTGAAGGTGTGCAATTCTATACTGAAAAAATATGGAAGTGGGCTGATGAGTTGAATCTTCCCCGAATCATTTTTTTAAATAAGATGGATCATGAACGGGCTAATACAGGACCTATATTAGAAACTATTAAAACGAAATTTAAGAAAACTCCTATTTTTATCCACCTTCCCCAAGGTGCTGGGGATAAATTTTCAGGGATCGTGGATCTGATCGAAAATAAATATCTCTCCTATAATAAGGGAGGCGATGGCAAGGGGAAAGACGGAGATGTGCCTGGTGATATTACGGATGAAATGGAACTGAGTCATGCCGAGCTTATGGAAGCTGTCGCGGAAGTAGATGATGAATTGATTGAAAAATACCTCGAAAGCGGTGAGTTGACAGCAGAAGAGTTTTCACGAGGATTGAAAGAGGGCATTCAGAAGGGAGAATTGATTCCTGTTTTATGTGGTTCAGCAGCAGAGAATATAGGTGTGGATCTTTTATTACAGGCGATGGTTAAATACCTTCCTTCTCCAGAAAACCGGGCTCCAGTAACTGCTACAAAAGTAGAAGATGATACAGAAGTTACTCGATCTGCAGGTAGCGGTGAAGCCACTTCGGCTTTAGTATTTAAAACAATCGCCGACCCTTATGCTGGCAAGTTAACTCTCTTTAGAACATTTTCAGGTACTATTAAAGGTGATTCTTCGATATTTAATACATCTCAAGGCGTTTCCGAACGTGTTGGTCAGCTATATATGTTGCAAGGCAAAACTCAGGTTCCCGTCTCAGAAGTTCCTGAAGGAGAAATTGGTGCGGTGGCCAAGCTCAAACAAACGATCACAGGAGATACTTTTTCAGATTCCGATGAAAAGGTAAATTTTGCTCCCATCATTTTTCCTTTACCTGTTTTCTCCAGAGCTCTGATGCCCAAGACTCGGGCAGATGAAGAAAAAATTAGTCATGCTCTTCAAAGGCTTACTGAAGAAGATCCTACTCTTAAAGTTGAGCGAAGTTCTCAGACGGGTGAATTGTTAATATCCGGTTTGGGGCAGGTTCATTTTGATGTTGCATTAGAAAAATTGAAAGCCCGTTTTGGTGTGGAAGTTGATGTTAAGGAGCCGCAAATTCCTTATCGTGAAGGTATAAAGGGAAGCACAAAGGTACAGGGGAAATATAAAAAACAAACCGGAGGCAAAGGGCAATTTGGAGATACCTGGATTGAAATATCTCCTTTGAAAAGAGGTGAAGGTTTTGTTTTTGAAAATAAGATTGTAGGCGGAGCGATCCCCAAAACTTATATTCCTGCAGTTGAGAAGGGGATTCAGGAAGCGATGGCAAATGGAATCATTGCTCATTTCCCCATGGTCGATGTAAAGGTCAGTCTTTATGATGGCTCGTACCATAATGTGGACTCATCAGAAATGGCGTTTAAAATTGCAGGCTCTCTGGGATTTAAAAAAGGAATACCGGATTGTAAACC
>JABJCF010000591.1 GCA_018665625.1 Nitrospina sp.
AGCATGGACGATTTGTTTTTCTCATAGTGAGTGAATGCCCCCAGCTCTTTTGCCATTTCAGCAGACATCGCGTAAGCAGCCCCGGTGGTCATAGCCGATATAGCACCGGCAATAGCCCGGCCCTTTTCAGAGTCGTAAGGAATACCCATGACCATGAGCATCGCGCCGAGATTTGCGTAACCCAAACCAAGTGTGCGGAATTCATAACTCTTTTGCGCAATCGCTTTATTTGGAAACTGCGCCATAGAGACAGAAATTTCAAGAGTGAGAGTCCACAATCGGCAGGCATGTCGGTAGTCTTCAGCTTCAAATAATCCTTTTTCCTCGTTATAAAATTCCATCAAGTTGATTGAGGCCAGGTTGCAAGCCGTATCATCGAGGAACATGTATTCTGAGCAGGGATTGGATGCACGTATCTCGCCATCTTCAGGGCAGGTATGCCATTCGTTGATCGTGGTGTGAAACTGCAGTCCCGGATCGGCACTGGACCAGGAAGAAAAATTTACTTTATCCCAGAGATCTCTTGCAGATATAGTTTTAGCAATTTCGCCATCGGTTCTACGGATCAGATTCCAATCGCCATCGCATTCAACATTTCTCAGGAACTCATTGGTCAAACGAACCGAGTTGTTGGAGTTTTGCCCCGAGACGGTCAAATAACCTTCAGAAGTCCAACTAGTATCATATTCTTCAAACTCAATATCTTTGGTGCCCTGCTGCGCCAGTTGGATAACCCGGTAAACATAATTTTCAGGGATAAAACAATCGAGAGCTTTGCGAACCGATTTTTTGAGAGGTTTGTTTTTCTGCACATCAAAACGAGTTTCGTCTGTCAGACCTTCAGCCCAGCAAGCTTTTATAACTTCTTTCAGGCAACGTCGAGTGATGCGACTTCCTGCAGATAGAGCCGCAACTTTTCTCTCTTCTTTGACCTTCCATTCGATGTATTCTTCGATATCGGGATGATCCATATCGAGCGTGACCATTTTGGCAGCGCGTCTTGTGGTTCCACCGGATTTAATAGCTCCTGCAGCCCGATCGCCAATTTTCAAAAAACTCATGAGACCAGAAGATTTCCCGCCTCCCGACAATCCTTCCCCGGAACCTCGAAGGTTGGAAAAGTTACTTCCCGTACCTGAACCAAACTTAAACAAGCGAGCCTCTTGGCGCCACAAGTCCATAATTCCACCGTCGCCCACCAGATCATCGTTTACTGAAAGAATGAAACAGGCATGCGGCTGTGGCCTTTCGTAGGCATTTGCAGATTTCTGTAATTTACCGGCAGCTTCATCAAAATAATAATGCCCCTGTGCCGGGCCTTCCAAACCATAGGCCCAATTTATTCCTGTATTGAACCATTGTGGAGAATTAGGAGCGGCAAGTTGACGCACCAGCATGTAACGCATTTCGTCATAATAATTGCGCGCCATCTCTTCACTATTGAAACTATTGTTCTTCCATCCCCAGTAAGTCCAGCATCCGGCTAATCTGTGGATCACTTCCTGTGAGGTCGATTCTCGCGTGTATTGAGCAGAAACAGGGAGCTGATTGAGCGCTTCTTCATCTGGCACGGAAGGACAAAGCCACTCTGGCATTCCCGGCTCAAATTTCTTTTTCAATCGTGCCGGGACACCCGCCTTACGAAAATATTTTTGCGCGATGATGTCAACAGCCACTTGCGACCAGGAATCTGGAACAAGAACGTTCTTGATTTCCGCCACCAAAGAACCGTCAGCGTTGTTGATTTTTGATACTCGCTCGACAAACTTAATCCCCTCGAGAGGGTCTTGGGTTTCTCTGGTAAATTTCCGGTCAATTCGCATAAAAACGCTCCGTCAAATCTGGATTTATTAGGGCCAATAAAATTAGCTAGTTATATCGAAAAAGGGGCATATCATTTTTTTTGCTTCTCCCCGCCCTTTTTGCTTAGGTCTTTAAAAATCAAATACTACACAAAATATCTATATTTTGTGTTGCCAAACAAAATATATACAAGATGTGGTGTTGTCAACGAAATTCTGTGACCACTTTGTAACTTTCGACCAAGGCCACTTTTCATAAAGGTTTCGGCTACATCGGAAACCTGAATTATAGACGAACAAAAAACGAAAATCAAGAACCCCTCGCCCAGAAATTTAACAACTATTTGATTTCTAAGGAGTTATATGGCCTGAATTTGCGGAATTTCTTTACAAGCCGGTCTTATGGGCGAGACCAGCTCATCGATATCTTACCGACAAATTCCATAAGGCGAAATGGGCTTTCACCGGAATTTTCGGTCAATTTTATGTGAGTGGCATCGGCTCTATCCTGTCCGAATGTGGGGTCCATCGCTCTCCATTCGCCCACAAAAACTTCCGGCCAGGCGTGATAAAGGAACCCTTCATACTCTTCAGAGTACACTAATCCATTGACAATGCGGGTTGGAATTCCTGAAGCCCGGGCCAAAGCCGTAAACAAAAATGTATGAGATTGACACTCGCCCCGCCTTTCGAGAAGAGCATCCAGAGCCGTAACCGTATCCACCATTTCCTTTCTCAAGTTCAGGTGCACCCACAAATTAATGTCCCTAGCTAACCGCCATTTACTTTTTTTATCGGCAGAAAGCTCTCTTGCCAGGGCTCTTATCATCTTGTGATTGGACTGCACCTCAGCGGTCTCTTCCAGGTACTTCGGGTCAAGCTCCGTTCCATCCGCTTTTGCGGAATTGAGATCAATGTGTCCTGGTTCACTTTTTACCCTTAATTTGGCGATGTAGTTTCCATCTGCCTGTTTTTCAACGTTAAGAATTTTTTGGCGGTGATCTTCAGGAATGGCATCGGGTGAGCTAACAGGATGAATTTGATAAACCAGATCAAATGTGTTTTTGGGGCGAGGCACAGGTTTATCCGGTTTCACCAGACTCATGGTGATAACGCTACTGATGGTCATCGCCTCATCTATTTTTTGTGCGACCTCTGCCTCTTCCTTGAACGATTCAAATCCCATATTCGTGGTTTCGCGATACACGGTGGCATCGTGCGCCACCCACATTGTCGACTCCATGCCACTGAAGGTTTGACGAATCACAAAAGTTTTAATCGGTTGGCCCTGGTATTGCAGCGTTTCTTCTCGCAGGATCTCATACTTTAAGTCCACCACCATTTGTAAAGATTCCACGAACAAGGGCAGTTCGCCCTGCTGGCCTACCTTTAACCCTGCGGATACCAGATTTATAAGAAAAGTCGAAGAAGGAGCTGTTTTTTCAGTAAACTTCAATGTCTTTTCTTTATCGTAACCTCGCGACTTGGTTCGATAACGAAGCTCATTTCCTTTCAGCTTGCCTTCTACCTGCTGCCGGTGGCCTGATATTTCCTGCAGCAGAGAAAAGCTGGATAGCTTGAAATCTGAACTGAGCCGTGTGGTTTGCTTAATGGTGGTGGATTGATCTTCTGACTTCGAACGGATATTGAAAAAGACGGTCGAGTCCATCACAATTCCATCTGGACCCCAGCGGGTTTTCGATTTGGTGAAACCCATCTTTTTCCCCTGATAATAGGTTCCAAGCCAATCTTCCCTTTCCCCCGAACCTTCAAACAGGGGTTGGGAATACGCGGAAAGGGCGAAAACCAAAAATACTAAATTGAGGAAAATATTAATCATGATCCGCTTTATTGGAACATGGCAAAACTTAATCTACAAGAACAAAGGTTTCAAAAATGAGTGGCACTGGCCCAAGCCACAATCCTTAATAGCTTACCTATCAAGCGTGAAAAGAAATCTAATGCAAGAAGATATGAAGCCGTGCTAGTATTGGCGTTTTACCTTTTACGCTAATTTTATTTCATAAAAGCTTATGATTGACCCCCAAAAGGTCCCGACCTATCTGACTTTCGATGATGTTTTGCTGCTTCCTGCGTACTCCAAGGTGTTGCCTACAAACGTAGATATTTCTACCCGTTTGACGCGAAAGATCAAGCTGAAATGCCCCTTGATTGCCGCACCCATGGATACCGTTACCGAAACGAATTTAGCCATCGCTCTGGCGCAGGAAGGAGGCATCGGTATCATTCACCGAAATCTCACGCCAGAAAGACAAAGAAAAATGGTCGACAAGGTAAAACGATCGGTGAGCGCAATGATCCCGGACCCTATCACCATGGAGCCTGAGCAAAAAATCAGCGAAGCGCTTGAAGTGATGAGAAAATACAATATTACGGGGATCCCCATTACCCAGAAGAAAAAACTCGTTGGCATTTTGACCAATCGAGATTTGAGGTTTGAAACCAACCTCAATAAAAAGATAAAATCTCTGATGACCCAGGAAGATTTGGTCACCATCCCTGAAGGAACCCCGCTTTCAAAGTCGAAAGAAATTTTGCACGACAACCGAATCGAAAAACTATTGGTGGTCGACAAAAAAGGCCACCTAAAAGGTCTAATCACAATTAAAGACATTGAAAAAGTCAGCCAATTCCCCAATGCGGCGAAAGATGCCAAAGGCAGACTTTTAGTAGGAGCGGCGCTAGGTGTCACCCAAAATCCGGGCGAACATATAGAAGATCTGGTTCGAGTTGGGCTGGATGTTCTGGTGATTGACAGTGCACACGGTCATTCAGAAAAAGTATTGAGCACCATCCGCGAAATTAAAAAATCTTTCCCCAAACTGCAAATCATTGGCGGCAACGTTGCCACGGCAGAAGGCACAGCAGCCCTGATCAAAGCCGGAGTTGATGCAGTAAAAGTGGGAATCGGTCCCGGCTCCATTTGCACCACACGAGTTGTGAGCGGTGTGGGAGTTCCGCAGATATCCGCAGTCGCCGAATGTGTGAAGGTGGCGGAAAAGAAAAACATCCCCGTCATTTCAGACGGTGGAATCAAGCTCTCTGGAGATGTGACGAAAGCCATCGCAGCAGGAGCCAGCACCGTAATGATCGGTTCATTATTTGCCGGCACTGAAGAAAGCCCAGGCGAAAAAATTCTATACCAGGGAAGAAGCTATAAAGAATATCGTGGTATGGGTTCGATCGGTGCTATGTCGCAAGGTTCAAGCGACCGTTATTTTCAGGAGTTGGAACTATCCGAAAGCAAACTGGTCCCTGAGGGAGTCGAAGCCCGCATACCCTACCGAGGGGCACTTTCCTTTACGGTTCATCAGTTGCTAGGAGGCCTTCGCGCCGGAATGGGTTATTGCGGCGCCGCGTCCATTAGCGAATTAAGAAAAAATGCATCGTTTATAAAAATTACTTCTTCTGGACTGCGCGAAAGCCATGTCCACGATGTGATCGTCACCAAAGAAGCACCCAATTATCACATCGAATAGATATACCCTTTAACTCCACAAAGCATGACAGACCAACTACACGAACAGAAAATTCTTATTCTCGATTTTGGGTCGCAGTACACCCAGAATATCGCCCGCAAAGTCCGCGAGTGTGAGGTGTATTGTGAAATTCATCCCTGCACTGTGTCGCTTAATAAAATCATCGAGTTTAAGGCAAAAGGAATTATTCTTTCAGGTGGGCCCGCAAGCGTTCTTGACTCAGGCTCCCCCTTGTGCGACCCGAAGCTATTTGAGCTGGGCATCCCTGTTTTAGGCATCTGCTATGGCATGCAACTGATCACCCACCTATTGGGTGGCAAGGTCGATCCATCTGACCAGCGAGAGTTTGGTCGCGCAGAATTGATGCTGAAAGAATTTTCCCATCTACTCGAAGAAGTCAAAAACAATTCCACAGTATGGATGAGTCACGGCGACCGCATATCCAAGCTACCTAAAGAATTCAAATCTATCGCTTTTACCGGCAACTCTCCCTTGGCTGCCATTGAGAATCCAATAGCCAAAATTTATGGTTTGCAATTTCACCCGGAAGTGGTCCACACCGTTGAAGGCGAAAAAATTCTCAAAAACTTTCTATTCAAAATCTGTGAATGTGCTGCCAATTGGAAAATGGAATCGCTGGTAGAATTTATGATTCAGGATATTCGCAGACAGGTAGGCGATGAAAAAGTAATCTGCGGACTGAGTGGCGGTGTCGACTCATCGGTGACTGCCGTTCTGATACACAAAGCTATCGGCGACAACCTATATTGTCTGTTCATTGACAACGGACTTCTTCGCACCGGAGAAAGAGATAAGGTAGAAAAAACTTTTCGCGACAACTTCAATATCAATCTGGATGTGATCGATGCATCGGACCAGTTCCTCGAAAATCTGGAAGGCGTAACCGACCCCGAAAAAAAACGAAAATCTATAGGCAAAACGTTCATTGATGTGTTTGAGAAAGAAGCAAAACGCCTTGGCGATTTCACTTTTCTCGCGCAGGGAACTTTATATCCCGACGTAATTGAATCCGTCTCCTTCAAAGGTCCTTCGGCGGTTATCAAATCGCATCACAATGTAGGTGGCTTGCCAGAAAAGATGAATTTGAAATTGTTGGAACCGTTCCGCGAATTATTCAAAGACGAAGTTCGCGAACTTGGAAAGGAGATGGGGATATCCGATGAAATCATCAACCGCCAACCTTTCCCGGGACCAGGACTCGCCATACGCATTTTGGGAAACATCACTCGCGAGCGGCTGGATATTCTATGCGCAGCAGACAAAATTATTCTTGAAGAAATAAAAGCCGCAGGTCTTTACAACGATCTATGGCAATCGTTCGCAGTTCTTCTCCCCGTCAAAACCGTTGGAGTTATGGGAGACTCACGCACTTATGAAAACGTGATTGCCATTCGAGCCGTCACCAGTACGGACGGTATGACCGCAGATTGGGCGCACCTGCCCTACGAATTGCTCGGCACCTTTTCCAACCGAATCATCAACGAAGTCCACGGCGTCAACCGAGTGGTCTACGATATCAGCTCCAAACCCCCCGGCACCATCGAATGGGAATAGCCCACTAGGCGTGGGGCCCATAGGTCTATCCCCGTA
>JABJCF010000592.1 GCA_018665625.1 Nitrospina sp.
AAATACCCAACGCGCACTTTTATCTACAACTTCCTGCAACTTTTTCATATTATTTTTTGAATATAGGGCTGCCACTATGGGAGAGAGAGAAATGCTCACTCCAGCTAAAACCAAACCAACCAAAAAAGCTCCAGAGGTAGCAACAGTATATAATCCGACTTCTGCGGAACCCCTGAATGCACCCAGCATGATAGAGTCGCAATAGGAATTAATCACATTAGCCCCACTCATCCAAAACATGGGAATCGCTATCTTGAACCATTCAGTGATTTTAAACTCAGGGGTCACGGATTTAACATTTTCAGCAAGAACCTTTCTGAGCAAAAATACCCCAAACACTAAAGTAATTCCCATTGCCGACAACCGCAGGCACATAACTGTCTGGGGCGAGAAGCTTTCAGCGGAAAACAACCATATAGATGAGCTTAATGCTATGAATAAAATCGGGAAAATGATTTGTTCCGGCATTTGTCCGAGGATGATTTTGTTTAATCCCTGTAATATGGCTTGGCGAATGCGCGCTGAGGTAGTTAGAGGTATAAGGAACATTGCGATGCAAAACGTTTCAAAAACAGCGGGTTCCATTTGGTTTCTTGAAATCAGAATACCTAAAATAGCAAGTCCGACGAGACTAAAAGAAGAAACCCATGAAATTTTGTTTACCCAGATTAAAGCTCCCCGTATGAGACTCCATTCACGTTGAGTATGATAGATAGATATTTTTCGAATCAAAAAGACATCTAAGCCCATTACCGCTGGAACCCCCAAAAGCCCTGCCCAAGCCAGGGAAAGTGCGTAGGCACCAAAATCTTTTACTCCCAACAGTCGAGCCAATATTACATTGATAAAGAATCCCAAGCCTAAAGAAATAATTTTTAGAGCCATTGTTCCAGCGGCTCCAGTTGATAGGTGTTTCCACAATTTTTTGTTGCTATTATTTTCAATGCCCACGGCTAATTTTCAAGAATTGGAAACCTCGAAGTGGGGATATTAAAATATCCGGTGTTCTGAAGTATTTCTGTTGATTTTATAAGCATAAGTTTTAACAATCGCACTTTTCAAAATAGACATGATATTGACAATTCTTTCTGGTACTTCAAATCCCCCCTTATTTTTTATCGGAGTTTATGCGTTGTCGCATAGTTATCGGTGGGAGCTTGAGAATATTCCATTGTTTGAGCCCGATAAAGACAATTTTATCAATAATTTAAAGGCTACGGCATTGTAGCCAGTTATACAAATAAAAGCAATATTTCGTCTCCAAAATTTCTACAGTCAGCCCAAATTGCAAGTCTATCTAACACACACTTCACTTAAACTCACTCCTTACAATCCAACCAGTCGAAATAATTCTTTTATAAAACGCAGAAGTAAACTAATCGCTAAAATTGATGAACAAATACTTTTAGCAACTGATTCCAACTACAGACCTAAGAAGATAAAGTGGGTTCGTAATGAAGACGGCACTGAGCGTAAACTTGAAATACCAAAACGTGTGAGACGCTGGTGGAATGAACAGTTAGGTGGAGCTATCCTGCTTACAATTCGATATGGAAATAAGGTTGTAGAATTTGAAGACGGTAAAAACGCTATTAAGTTATCGTCAAAAACAGAAATAGAGCCAACACTTCTTAGTATTAAAAAGGCTGTAGACAACGGAGAGTTTGATAGACTTTTGGAAGAGCAATTAGTATATTCAAGTCGCTTAACCAAACAGTAGCCAAAACATATTCGCACGCTTTGTCGACGCTTAATTTTATGACATATTAACCGTAGTAAAAGTGCCGCACAATGCGTAACCACAAAACACTTAGACTATTGAAATCTGATAGGAACGTTGGCCGTTATTCGAATAACGGTTCGCTTCAGAAACTTACACAAAATGTTGCACAAACGTGCGACTACTAAAATTCGTAGTAACTAGTAAGCAAGAAAATGGCACTGAAAGAAGTTAAACGGCTGTGTAAAGAGTTCGGATTTGCAGCTGGGATGCTCAAAGGTTTCCTTGCTGAAGACAGGAGGAAGAAATGAATATTGCCAATTATGAGTTGTTATTAAAAAAGACTGCCGAAAGGTATCGCTTTAGAAAAATCAATAGCGATTTAGACCCTAATGCGATAAGTGAAAGTGACGAGTTTGTGTGCTTTCTTAGGCACGATATAGATTTCAGCCCAAGAAACGCTTTGGAGGTGGCGCGCTTAGAGCACAAAC
>JABJCF010000593.1 GCA_018665625.1 Nitrospina sp.
CCAAAATATTATGCGCGTAGTTCAATGTTGCTATCCTGTTTTGGATTCGTCATGGCCCTGCCACTCGGCGCGTTCATCTTTCTTCGCGGTGTGTCTTCCAGCGATAACCTGGTGTTATGGTCCTCTATAGGAATCGGCACCGTTGTAACCGTATCCTGGGGCTGCTGGTATCTCGCCCATCGACTGTTCGACAAACAAATGGAAGATGTCGAAACTGAAAATAAAGAACCGCAACTCGACTAACAGGGCAAGCCCTGTTTCCTACTAATCATTACGCTTTTAGCCAGTAAAATATTTCCTGCCCCTTTTACTATAGTTTGCCAACATTCCTTCTCTCGTTAGAGAGCAAGCCCTGTGTCTTACCAATCAATACGCTTTAAGCCAGTAATATATTTTCTACCTCTGGAAGTTAGTTTTATAGTTTCTTCATTCGTTACAGAAGTTGACTCTGAACCTGATTAATAAATTTTTCGCGTGCTTGTTTATTTCGCAAATCCACTTCTTCAATGATGGGCAATGCAGGTGCGTGTTTCATGAGTGCCTGGGCAAATAAGCCTGCCGTTTGTTCCTCTTCTCCATTCTCCTGGTAAATGGGAATACCTTTTTGCCCGCAAGACGGAGAACGACTTTTTAAAATAAATCCGCACAGACCCTGTTCTAAAAGTTGTAAAACTTTTTTTTCACCGAATGTAACCATTGCCTGGGTCCAGTCTTTTCCTGTTTCAACGGCTTTCATTTTTTGTGAGTTTATATTGCCAATAAGTTGAACCGGCTCCCTCGGCACACCCATGCCCACTTCTACTTCCGGGCAGAAGGGAACGAATTCGAACAAATTATTTAAATCGTCTAGTAAGAGAGCATCTCTTTTATCTTCGCCATTCCAACGCACCTTTTCGCCAAGCAGGCAACTGCTCACTGCAACTTTAGGTTTCATGGGGGGGGGTGTCAACTGCTGGCTCGGTGGCCGATATCTTTTCTGAAGTGGATACCGTCCCACTTTATTTTATCTACGGCTTCATAAGCTCTGGCGATGGCAGTAGCGGTATCTTTTCCGGTAGCAGTCACACCTAGAACCCGTCCACCGTGGGTCAATACCTTGTCCTCTTGTTTTTTGGTACCCGCATGGAAAACCACCACACCGGAAAGAGCGTTAGCCTCTTTTAATCCACTTATAGGTTTTCCTTTTTCATAAGATTCGGGATAGCCTGCGGCAGCCATCACAACGCATACCGATGTTTCATCTTTCCAGTTCAGAGAGCATTGGTCCAGCGTTCCATCCACACACGCTTCAAACAGGGGAATAATATCGCTTTCCATTCGAACCAGGAGAGGCTGGGTTTCTGGATCACCAAAACGAGCATTGAATTCCAGAATTTGCGGGCCTGTTTTGGTCAACATCAATCCTGCATAAAGAATTCCTTTATAGGGGCGGCCTTCCTGCTGCATGGCCCGCACCATTGGCAACATAATTTTATCGCGAACCTTTTGTCGCATTATGTCAGTGAATACCGGTGCGGGGGAATAAGCACCCATACCGCCAGTATTGGGGCCCTTGTCACCCTCATAGGCTGCTTTGTGATCTTGAGCCGAGTCCATCATTAAAACTGTTTGCCCATCGCAAAAGGCCAGGACAGAAACTTCCTGTCCCTTGAGAAACTCTTCAACGACAATTTGGTCGCCCGCATCGCCAAACGATTTCTCTCCCATGATAGTTTCTACCGCGGCAAGCGCCTCTTCGGTTGTTTGGCAAAGCAACACGCCCTTTCCAGCCGCAAGGCCATCGGCCTTGACCACCAGCGGATGATTTTTGGTATTAATATATTCAGCAGCGCTTTTGGCAGAGGTGAAGGTTTTATATTCTGCGGTTGGAAGCCCATACTTTTTCATTATGTCTTTTGAAAAAGCTTTGCTTCCTTCCAATTCCGCTGCTTTAGCATAGGGACCAAAAATACGCAGATCTTTTTCTTCAAAGCGATCTACAATTCCTAATACCAGAGGTTGTTCAGGACCCACCACTGTCAGCCCAATATCATTCTCTAATGCAAATTCCAAAAGACCATTAATATCATCTGCAGCGATGGATATATTTTCAGCAATCTCTGCGGTACCGGCATTTCCCGGTGCACAGAATATTTTTTTAACCTTCGGGCTCTGTTTTATCTTCCAGACCAGTGCATGTTCGCGTCCACCACCACCAATTACCAAAACCTGCATATTCTCTCCCTAGAATCCTTGTATAATTCCTTAGAGAATTTATATAAAATGCCTGCATGTTGCAACTCTGTTTCCTTAAAAAGATCTGAAATGTTGAAGCTTGATTCGATTTCAAAATCATTTACCGGAAAACCTGTTTTAAAGGAGATTTCCCTGGAAATCGGGGAGGGAGAGAGGTTCACCCTGTTAGGCCAAAGCGGTTGTGGTAAATCTACCCTTTTACGTTTGATAGCGGGATTTGAATCTCCCGACAAAGGCAAAATATGGATAGAAGGTAAGGAGGTAAGTTCCCTTCCTGTTGAAAAAAGGCCGGTTGGATTGATTTTTCAAAACTATGCCTTATTCCCGCATATGACTGTTTATGACAATATCGCTGTGGGACCGCGAATAAGAAAACTCCCGGAATCAGAAATTTCAAAACAAATTGATGAGCTTTTGGAAATCACGCATTTAAAGGATCTGAAAAGTTCATATCCTCAGCATATTAGTGGCGGCGAAGCACAGCGTGTCGCTTTAGCAAGAGCCGTAATTAATCGACCCAAAATTCTTTTGCTGGATGAACCTCTTTCAGCTCTTGATCCCAGCCTCAGGCAGCATCTTCGCGAAGAACTTGTAGAAATGCAAAGAGCCCTTGGGATCACATTTCTATTTGTGACCCATGATCAAGAAGAAGCTATGAGTGTGGGCACCAAGATGTGCATTATGGAAAAGGGTTGCATCAAACAATCTGGAACACCTGCAGATTTATATGAAAGACCTGAGTCTTCTTTTGTAGCCACGTTTCTTGGAGAAATCAATTGCCTTTCTGGATCAGTAGAACAAAAAACTGGAAACTTGGTAATACTTTCATTGGGAGATAATGGAAAAATTCAATTTGTATCTAAAAGCACAGACACCAAAGAGCAACGGTGTTATGTACGCCCTGAAAAAGTATATTTTGATTCGGGTCAAGAGCAAAAAGACCCCGTAAACAGTCTTGAGGGAACTCTTATCAGTATGGACTTTTTTGGGAACTACACCAGATATCAAATTAAACTTAAGGATGGAACTCATTTTAAAATTTCTCTTCAACATAGAAAGTCCAAACAACATCAATATTCCATTGGAGAATCAGTCCGGGTTCTATTCGCAGTCTCTGACGTATTTCAAATCAATGAAAATTAAAATTTTTAAGTCTTCCGTTTTATTAATATCTATTATCCTCTGTTTCTTTTTACTTATTAGTTGTGAAAGCAAGAATGACGGAGAAACCTATATCGTTGCCACAGATGCTACCCTGGCGCCCATGTCTTTTATGAGCGTGGGCAACGATATAATCGGGTTCGAACCTGATTTAATGCGTGCTATAGCCGAAAAAGCAGGATTTAATATTCACTTGGTCAACGTAGAATGGGCCGGACTTTTTGGCGGTTTAATCACAAAGAAATTTGATATGGTTGTCAGTTCTGTGACTGTTTTGGAAGAAAGAAAGCAGCGAATGGATTTCAGTATTCCTTACCTAAAAAGCGGACTGGCTCTCATTGTTCACAAAGATCAAAAAAACATAGCGTCTTTCGAAGATGCCCAAAATATGAATGCATTGATCGGAGCTCAGGTAGGGACCACATCTTATTTCTTTCTGGAAAAACAATCGTCCATAAGATTAAAAGGCTATCAAATGTACGGCCATGCCGTTTCTGATCTTATTAATGGAAAAGTAGATGCAGTATTAGGTGAAAGCTCTGGCACATTGTTTTTTAAAAACAAGCCTCTGTTTCAAGAAATTAAAATGATTGGAGAAATACTATCCGATGAGTTTTACGCAGTGGTTTTGAGAAAAGATGAAAACAAACTTATGGCTCAAGTAAATACCGCACTAAAAGAATTGATTGCCGATGGAACCGTCGCTCGATTCCATAAAAAATGGGACCTCGGTCAGGCCGCTGAAGTTCCTTAATTTTTTCACATGCTATGTGATGAACCATGGAAAAAACAGTTTCTACTACAGAAAAAATAAACTCCCAAAAATGGGCCTGGAATATTGCTGTGGTCGCAAGTATTTTATTTTTGGTTTATCTTCCTTCAAAGGAAGCTTTTTCAACGAGCGAACAATCCGGCGGTTATCTTGAGCTCTTATCACTTTTGCCTGCGGGAATTTTTTATACGCTACTCGTAACTTTTTTGGGTAGCTCGGCCGCTATTCTGGTCGGCTTACTGGTCGGCCTGGGGAAACTTTCTAAAAACCCAACCCTTCGGCTTTCGGTTTCCATATATACAGAGATACTTCGCGGCGTCCCGTTACTCGTGCTTTTATTTTATATCTATTACGCCTTGGGTGAGTTTATACAAATGCCTGCTTTAGTGGCAGCGGTAATCGGATTTGGGTTTAGCTATGGTGCTTACATGGCAGATGTTTTTCGTGCAGGAATTGAAGCGATTCCAAAAGAGCAAGGTGAAGCGGCTCGTAGTTTAGGCATGAATGAAAACCAGGCTTTGACTCAGATCATTCTGCCACAATCCATGCGAACCATTATTCCGGCTATAGGCAATCAAACGCTGGGAATGTTAAAAGATACAAGTCTGGTTTCTGTTCTGGCGATTTCAGATATTTTGCGTGTTGGAAATGAATATGCCACCAAACATTTTAATTTCTTTGAAACCTATACCTATGTAGCTCTAACCTATTTACTGCTCACTCTTTTACTTTCCCGGTTGGTTCATAAGTTAGAATATCGCTATCGAGTCGAAATTAGTTAGGCTCTAACTCGTCACCATTGGTTCCCGGTCTCCGTTGAAATAACGGACAACATCTATCGCATCTAAGATAAGTGATATCGTGTTTACCCCCACTATTAAAAGAAACCAAATTTCAAGAGGGGTTGTAAATGAAAATTCCGAAAACCTGGAACCCAGCCAAATAACAATTGGGAGCCAAAATATATGGCCCAGGCCCAATAAACGTACAAAACCATATTTATTGAATAACAGCATCATTAATCCGGCTCCAGCAAAAGTCGATAATAAAACGGCTTTTGCCTCTGGAGTTTCAATAAAAAATATCGGGACAATCATATTTAACGCCATCAAAAAACCAATCCAAATTGGCCATGGTGCCTTCATCCCAAACATGCTTCTCATAAACTCAATTATGGTTTTCATTTCTCTCTGTGAAATTAAAATTTTTAAAATGTAACTTAATAAAGTCGCATTAGCATTAATTTGCTTACAAAAAATATTTTAAAATTTTAGATATTGTGAGAAAAACAAAAAAAACCGCAAACAGAAAAAGAAGCTTTCTGATTGCGGCTAGATGGAATGATAATTAGAAAAAACTACTTCATGGGTTTCAACTCGCAGACTTCGTTTAGAGTCACAACTCGAATCGGCCCTGGAAAATGAGACCATTGCTCTCGGGTCAACTGATTGATCTCCGCCTCAATAGCATCGACCCCACCTTTATCGACAATGCCGCCATAAAATAATTTTCCGGCTGCCCAGCAATCGGCATTACCCACCCGGTCGTAATGATCGTAAATATTATCCACACTCCTTACCAAATGTCCCAGCGTAAGATTTGCACAAACATGATTGACAGCAAAGGCCCGGGTATTCGGGGAAAGTTTTTTCAATTGCGCCGCGTTGACGCGAATTTGAGGCGTTCCCAATGTGCTAATATCTGCTTCTGCCATCTGTAGCGCGGAAGCATCTGGAATAATTTGGACCCGTGTTCCGTGATAATCACTACAATATAGATTCTCGATAGAATCCTGGGCTGCAGCCGGAACAGAAAAAACTACCAGTAACATTGCGGTAAACATCAAATTTTTCATAGGACACCTTTTAAAAAATTATTTATCCCCTCAATTAATAATGACCGGCACTCTAAACCTCTGATTTATTTAACTTTTAATCTCAGAAAATATTCAAAAAGCACCGAGTGGTATCAACCTTTATGTTTTGATAAATTAACCTCCATATAGGCCAATAATTATAGCTAATTTGTCCGGTTTCACAAAAACTTTATTGGAAATACATGTGACATTAATTCAGGAAAATACTATATTAAATTAAAAATGGTACCGGGTTTTAGAATTGAGGAGAGTTGAAATGAGCACAACAATTGACAACGAACAAAATGTAGATGCCGATGACTATTTTCTTCTGGCCGCAGCAGTCTGGAATAGTCAAACTGAAGATTACTCGGTCGTCGATGATTCTGCTACATCCAAAAAGTATTTCAATAATTACCCGGATGCGGAACAGTCTTTTCAGGACGGCGGCCTATCTGCATTTCCTGAATTGAAAGGAAAAGATATCAAACTGGATCTGATTCATGTCCGCTTTGGTATCAATCGATTTTTATTGAGTCGAATAGTTATTTAGGCTAGCTCTCTTTTTTGAGCGCGTTTGAATATAAGAAAACATACCCCTACCATAAAAATATCCGCAATCCCACGAACGAGAGCCGTAAAATTCGCAACGTCTAATTACAACGATTCTTCTTGGATTTAAGATTTGAATTTAGGAAAGAAGTTTCGGGTTAGTATGCTTTACTTTTAAAACCTAACAAAAGGAAGAAAACTTGTTCAGCAGAACTATTGCATGAGCAAATTTATTATCAAGCAGGTTGCTTATTTTCCAACTCTACTATAAGAGAACGAATTCGTGCTGCACCCGGTTGATTGGGATTTAGGCGAAGAGCCTCTTTTAAATAAATTAGGGCTTGGGGTGCATCGTTCTTAAACTGGTGGTAAATCATACCCAAGCTCAAATGGATCGCAGACATTCCTGGTTTGATCTTCAGTGCACTCTTGTAACTTTCTATAGCTGCAGATATATTTTTTGTCTGCATCTGAATATTCGCCATATTCATATAGGGAAGAGCAAAAGTAGGATCCAGTTTTCCAGAAACACGATACTCTGACATTGCGAGATCTAATTGACCTTTCATCATCAACGCATTACCCATTCCAAAATGCGCTTTCGAATGGTTAGGCTGCATCTTCAAAAATTTATTAAAGTTTTCGATTGCCTCGTCAAAGCTACTTAATTCCATAGCCAAATATGCAAGGTTGTAAAACGCCTGTTCGAAGTAAGGGTTGAATCGAATTGCCTTGCGATAGGAATCTGCTGCCTCCTGCTTTTTTCCAATTAAATGATAGGCACGGGCAATATTATAATGTGCAGGGCTGTAATCCGGTTTTTGATCCAGTGCTTTTTTAAAATAGGCTATAGCTTCTGTGAATTTTTTTTGTTTTCCATATACATTTCCAATATTATTTAATCCAAAAAAATAATTTGGGTTAATTTTTAGGGCTTTTTTAAACTCCTCAACAGCCTTACCATAATTCCCCAACTTATCATGGGACTCCCCCAGATTATTGTAAGGCCTTACAAGACCTGGAGACTTGTTTCTTGCATCCGCCCACAATGTTAACTCATCCTTCCAAATTTTATTTCTTTCAATAGCAATCCCAGAAAACAGAACTAATATAGAAATCATTCCTATTTGTGCTGGGAATGAAGAACTGCTTTTTTTATTACCATGTGCAAAAGTTCTATAAGCCCAACTTCCTATTGATGTAGCCAATAGCGCAAATCCTACCATTGGTAAATAAGTTCGATGCTCCATTACTGGATCTAGTAAAGGAATGAAACTTGAGGTAGGCAATAGCGTCAGGAATATCCAAGCCAAGCCAAATCCGGCACATCTCCTTTCAACTTCAAAATTCCCCTCTTCTTTTGGTGCCGTTGATATTTTTAGCCAAATAGCTATTAAAATACCAAGAGAAAATATTCCCAACCAGTTTTTTGGATTCAACCAATCCATAAGAATTGGAAAATGGACGTCTAAACTTAAATTAAATGGAAAAAGAAATTTTTTAAAATATTCAAATGGAACAACCGAGGTTTGAGTCAAAAGCCAGGTAGACGAAGACAGTTCTGCCGATGAGGCCGCTAAAAACCCTCCACCAAGGAATTGCTTATATCCCACCCCTGCCAACAAGGGAATCAGTAAGAGTAAAATCCACTTTAAATTCACTGATATCCATTTTTTGAAATCCCCTCTCCAAATAAAATAATAGTGAAAAATAAATAATGCTGCCGGCAATGTCACGATAATCTCTTTAGACAACACACCTAAAATAAAAAATAAAGTAGAAGCGACAAAGGAAAAGGCTCCTGAATTTATTAAATTTTTTCGCTCCCCGAACCCCTTAAAGAAAAAAATAAAACTTGAAAGGAAAAATACAGTCACCAAAATCGATGAACGACTGGATATATAGGTTACAGATTGAGTGCTTAGAGGATGAAGGGCAAAAACTAGTGCAGATAATAAAGGCCATGAAATAAAATTGTCACTTCCTTTTATTTTAAGGTCTCGTAGAAAAAATTGGATTTGATTGACAAACTTATAAACAAGAAGTGTAGCTATTATATGAAAAAAAATATTAAAAACATGATAGCTCCAAACCTCAAATTCACTGATGGAATAATTCAGGTTAAATGAAAGAATGACTAAGGGCCGCTGGAAAACACTAAAAATAAATTGCGGAATTTTATCCCAACCCCGGATCCAGGGCTTTTCAAGTATTGAAGGGATATCATCAAAATGGAAAGAACTTAGTAATGTATTTCCATAAACTAAAACAATTAAAAGCGATAATAATAGCTTTGGAAATATTGGCTTAATTAATATTTTCATTTAATCCATGCTTCAGGCATTATTATCAAAAACGATTTCTTTAAATACATTTTCGGTTTGATCCGTCACCCTCTCCCAAGAGTAATTTCTTTCTGCCGTTTCCCTGCATTTTAATCTTAATTGTGAATAGTAATCTGGATTAGTTAAGAATTTTTCAATACCTTTTGCCAGAGACTCGGGTGTGCTACCTTCAAATATGAGGTCATGATCCACAAGTGCCAGTAATTCTTTTGTAGCCCCCACAGGAGTTCCCATTACCGGAAGACCACTTGCAAACGCTTCTGCCGTTACCAGCCCAAATCCCTCAATGGCCGTTGTTGGAAGTACAAATAAATCTGCTGCACGGAAATAAAGAGGTAAAGTTTCTCTAGGAACCAAGCCTGAAAGTTGAACCGTATCCGAAAGATTTTTCTTTTCAATTAAGTTTTCCAACCTTTCCCGTAAACTCCCTTTCCCAACTATGACCAATTTAAATTTTCTCCCCGGGTTCTTTTTTACCAAAATTTCTGCAGCTAATACCAGATTCTCCAAACCCATCCTTTCTTCCAACCTTCGTACTGTCAATATTAGCGGTATAATTTCTCCCAGGTTTAGCCTTTCGAAGATGTCACCTCGGTTTTCTTCGGAGGTTATAGGATGAAATTCTTTCAAATCTACGCCTCCTGGTATTTTCACAAGCTTTGGCTTCGATAAAGAATAATACTCCTTAAAACGCTCCTTGGAGTATTCGCTCAATATAAGAATAACTCTGGAAAATTTGTAGCAAGCCCATTCCATGCCTCGAATCATTTCCAGCCGTAATTTTAATCCTAAGGGCACTCCGCCCGTTCCAACGGCATTGATCCTTTCTTCATCAAACCATGAACTATGAAAGTGATAAACCTTGGGAACCTTCCATAAGTTTGGTTGCAACAGTGCAATAAATCCAATTAGCGGATTGTGAATATGAATGAGATGAATAGGCTCAGCCCTCAATATGATTCTTAACTGTTTTCTAATGGCGTTCCATATAGAAATTATACTTTTACTCGCTGTATAAGAAATTCGGTGATATTGAATTCCGTCAATCACTTCCTGAGATTTCTGAGTTTCGGAAGATTTACAGGTTATCTGATAAACCTTGTGCCCCCTTTCAACCAGACGCTTGTTTATCTGGTAAGTTAAACCCCAGGCACCTCCAATTTCATCGGGATAACAATGGTATTGAAGCGAAAGGATGGTTAGTTTTTTTTGAGGTTTGTCCATAATTTTTTAAAACAATAAATTGGGGTCCGCTTCAAGGGGAGATATTCAAACACCCTGGGCTATTGATTTTACCAGAGGCCGGGCTCGGCTAGCCATTGAAACCTTTTCATTAATAATATATATTAGAAGTAGAGTAATCTTCCAATAATGTATGGGGGGCGATCCGGTTTCGACGGGAGAGCTGAAGCAAAGGTTGCATGCACGGGATGCCGTTGGCCCGTTAAAAAACGGCTTTTACATAATCGCCAACG